>JAJXTA010000337.1 GCA_021784265.1 bacterium
GTTGGAAACCGGCGCTACAAGGCCCGCCAACGGTAGCGCAGACTTCCAGTCTGCCGTGTCGCGGATTTCCAATCCGCCAACCGCACGGCAATCGCACCGCACGGCAGGTTGGAAACCTGCGCTACAAAGCCCGCCAACTGTAGCGCAGACTTCCAGTCTGCTGTGTCGCGGATTTCCAATCCGCCAACCGCACGGCAATTGCACCGCACTGCCGGCTGGAAGCCGGCGGCACGGCAGGTTGGAAACCTGCGCTACAAGGCCCGCCAACTGTAGCGCAGACTTCCAGTCTGCTGTGTCGCGGATTTCTAATCCGCTAACCGCACGGCAACCGCGCCTATCGCGTCACGGTCAGACGGCCGCTTGGATCGACCTTGATTTCACGCGCGCCGCTTGGAATAGCCACCGTCATGGTCTTGCCCCCGGGCCATCGGACCCAGAGGCCGGTCGGTGGTTCGGGGCCGCCCAGGACCTGCACGGGGCTGTCTTGGGACCAATAACCGCCGCCGGCGTGGATCTCGCGCAGCGGGCCAAGCCGCGAGCCGAATTGCAACCGCAGCTCGGCGCCAATGCCCCACGGGTTACCCGGCGGGCCCGCGAGGTGGACGCGCAGGCCGGGCTTGGCGCCTTCGTTATGGTAGAGCTTGGTCTGGGCGCCGTTCTGGGTGATGACCAAGTCCTCCCGGCCATCGCCGTCGTAATCGCCCAGGGCACAGCCACGTTGTTCGCCATACACCGCAACGCCACTCTCCTGCCCCGGTACCGCGCGGAACCCGCCCCGCCCGTCGCCTTCCAGGACCAAACCGCGTCCGGCGTCGTAGCGGACGGTATCCCCATCCACGGCGAAGAAGTTCTGGCTCAAGACGATGTCTTCGTTGCCGTCACCGTTGAGGTCACCAACCGCGACGCCGAACGCCGGGGCGAACTGGGCCTCGGGCGGGAGCGGGTGGGCCTCGAAATGATCGCCACGGTTGAGGAAGACGGTGGTCTCGAGCCAGTTGGCCTGGAGCACCTTGGTCGTGGCCATGCGGTCGCCCAAGAGTTCGGCCACACTGGCCGTCGCATAAGCGCGGTGGGTCGGGAACCGCTCGGCAATCCAGGGCATCGCCTGGGCCACCGCGAAGGTGGCCCAGGGAACGACCTTCTGGAGCGTGTCGTCGAAATACGCCTCCAACTGATCCACCACTCCCGGCGTGCGCCATTCGCCGTAGAAGACTTGCAGCGGATGGTCGCGGTGGCTTTGGTATTTGGTGTTCCGCCCCCAGTTGCTTGCCACAATGTCCAGGCGCCCGTCCCCGTCGAAGTCACCGGTGGCCACGCCGTTCCACCACCCAAGGTACCGGTCCAAGCCGAGCGCGTGGGTGACGTCGAGCAGCTTGCCGTGATCGTTATGAAAGACGCGGATGGGCCCCCACTGGCACGCCAGGACCAGATCAGGCCAGCCGTTGCCCTCCAGATCGCTGAACACCGCGCCGCTGACCAAGCCCGCCTGGGCCAGCGCTACGCAATTGTTGTCGTCCAGGCTGAACTTCGTCCCCGTGCCGCGGAAGAGCAAGGAGGGGACCGCGGCGGGGTAGCCGCGCGGCAGGAAGCGCCCGCCCACGAACACATCCAGGAGGCCGTCGCCGTCCACATCGGCCATCGCCAGGGGACCGACCGTGGCTTCCCATCCGGGAAAGGTGTCCTCGACCACGTGCCGCGCCAAGGCGTATTGGCGGACGCAACTCCCGGCGGCGCCAGCGTCCTGGTAATTGGAGGAGCCAGCCAGCAGGACGGTCTCGGCGCCGGTGGTGCGCCACCCCAGCACCGTGGATTGGTCCCGCGCCTCGGGGTGGTCCAGCGGCGCGCCCTGGACGGGAGCGAACCCGCCGTGCCCATCGTTATAAAACACCGCCAGGTGACCGCCCAGACCGGTGCCGATGACCAGGTCGTCCCGGGCGTCCCCATCAACATCCACCCAGCTCACCCCGGGCCCGCCCTGGCTCAGTTTTCGGGCCAGCAACGGTTGGTCCTCGAAGTCGTTAAACGTCTCTTGGTGATGGGTATGATTGAGCAACGCGCTCACATCCCGGAAGAGGGGCGCCGCCGTCGGCGCAGCGCTCGGCCCGGGCGCGGCTTGGGCGCCCTGCTCGTCGATCTCATAAATCCGGTTGGGCCGCGCGTGGGGCACCACGCTCACCGTCCCGTTGCGCCATCTCACCTCGATCGTCAGATTGGTCGCTGGGCCTGCCGCGAAGGTCCGCAACGCCTCGTCGCAGGACAAATAGCGCCCGCCGCACTCGACCACCTGGCTCTGCGGCACCGGCCCGCCCGAGACTTTGATCCGGGCGCTGATGCCCTGCGTGTTCGGGGGTTTGCCCTTGAGCCGCACCGCCACCCGGGGGGCCACGGTGTCGTTGCGATAGATGCCCGCCACGTCGTTCAGCCGGTTCACGATCACGTCCAGGTCGCCATCATGATCGAGGTCAGCCAGACACAACCCTTGGGACATGCCCACGTAATCGAAGCCCCAAGCATGGGACTGGTCCTGGAAGGTCAGATCACCCTGGTTGCGGTAGGCCAGGGTGGGGAGTTTGAGCACGGGATAGTACTTTTTCTTCAGGGCCCGGAATTCCTCGTCGGTCAAATGCCGCCCGCGCGAGAGGGCGCGCATTTGGCGGACGGCGTCGGTGTTGAGCGAATCCCGATTATGGCCGGCGGTGATAAGCACGTCTTCGTAGCCATCCAGATCGACATCCAGGAAGGCCGGCATCCAGGCCCACTCGGTCGCCTCCAGGCCGCTGAAGGCGGCGATCTCGGCATAGGTGCCATCGCCCCGATTGAGGAACAAGGTGTTCTGCATGTATTGCGGCCGGTTGTCGATCACGCCCACCGGGAGGGTCAGCGCCATCACCCCCTCGGTTTGCTCGATCCGGCGCTCGTGCTCGCGGCTGAGCATGTCCAAGACGAACAGATCGTCGTGTCCGTCCCGGTTGATGTCCGCGAAGTCCACCCCCATGCTGAAGCGGGAGGTGTGGCGAATCGCCAGGTTCGACACGGCCCGGAAGTGGCCGCGGCCGTCGTTGAGAAAGATCAGATCGGGAGGAAACAGATCGCTGGTGACGTAGAGATCCGGGATGCCGTCGCCGTTCAGGTCGCGGAACCGCACCGAGAGGCCGAAATCGTAGGGCGGCTCGGTGAGTGGCTGGCCGCGGTCGTCGGTGAAGGTGCCGCCGGTCCAGGAAACGGGGGTGAAGTGCCCGTGGCCATCGTTCAAGTAGAGAATATCCGGCTCACCCCGCTCCCGCACCACGCGGGAGGCATCGACGAAATAGCGATTGGTCAATTCGGGCGAAGTGGTGGGCACGCCGTCGATGGCGGTGATGACGAGCTGGCCGTTGACGAGGCGGGTTGTGAAGTGCGCGTTCGGATGATCCTCGATCTTGGTCGCGGCGTAGTTGGCGACGTAGAGGTCCAGGGTCCCGTTGCCATCGACATCGGCCAAGGCCATCGACGTGGCGCCGAAGCGGCGGACCAAGCCCCCATCGCTCGCCTCGTGGAAATGCCCGTGGCCATCATTGAGAAACAGACGGGTGCCCCCGCCCCGCGCGTTGACCAGCAGGTCCAAGGTGCCGTTGCCGTCCACGTCCGCGAACACGGCGCCGGTTGAATGCTGGCCTTCGCACGCCACCCCGGCGGCGGCGGTGATGTCCTGGAACCTGCCGTTGCCGAGGTTGCGATAGAGGACATTGCCTCCCTCGACCCGGCAGAAGTAGAGGTCGCACCAGCCGTCGCCATCCACGTCGCCCGCCGCCACCCCCGACCCGTCCCCCATCATCGAGTTTTTGAGCGCCAACTCCTCCGAGAGGAAGTTCGTAAAGGTGATGCCGGTGACCTCCGGTCCCAGCAAGGTGAAGCCGGTCTTACCTTGGGTGGGAACGGAAAGGGCGGCGCTGCGGCAGAACGGCCCTTCCGCGGTCCACTCGAACCCTGCCGCGCTTGCTACCTGAAGACACGCCCACAGACCGGCGAGGGCGCGGGCGGCGCGGCCCGGCCTCATCGCACCGCACGCGAGGGCCCCGCGCCCAGGGCCCGCCGCGCCACTGCCTCCCGGGACGGATCCGGCCGGAAGCCACTGCCGCGTTGTTTGGGTAACACGCTCCGATCGTAAGGGGCGCGAACGACGCGGTCAACCTCGCCTTCACAGGATCAGGTGGGCACGTCGCTCGGACGGCGGAGAAAGCGAGCAGCGGCGGGAGCAGGAGAGGGGCGAGCCCAGCGCGGCTCGGAGCTCGGGCCCGCTACCGCCAATGCCCGCCGCGCCACTCCCAGCGGTCGCGGTGCCGTACCCAGACACCACCTTCCCACATCAGGTGAGGTCCTGGCGGCATTACCCAGACCCCCCCCACCCAAACCCAGCGGCCTTGCCACGACCAATAGCCCGGCCGCCACACATAGCCCGGGGCCGGGATGACCGGCACGACTTCGACCTGGGCTGGCGGAGGCGGTTGGTTGACGACCACGGCCGCAGGCGCCGACGCCGTGGGCGCCACTGGGGTGGGCGGCGGAGCAGGAGGAGGCGCGGCCGGTTCGGAAGGCGGCGGTGGAGGGGCGGAGAGCGGCGTAGCCACGACCGGTTGGCCAGCCGCTCCCGGAGGCGGCTGATACACCTGCTGGGGGGGATACACCGTGGGCGGCCCGGCCACCGGTGGGACCACGTAGGCCGGCTGCGTCGGATACACCGGCACCCGCACCACGCGGTGCTCCGCGCAACCGCTGAGCACCAATCCTAGCGTCGCCACCG
>JAJXTA010000338.1 GCA_021784265.1 bacterium
CCGCTTCCGCAGTGGCGTGGGCGGAGAGATGGGCGCCGGCCGGAGCCGGGCGGTGGTGGCCTTCACGTTCGGCGCGGTCGCCGCGTTGCTCGCCGGGGCTTGTGTGGCGCCGGTGGTCATCTCGGTCCTGCTGCTCTCCACCCAGCTTTATACCCAGGGGTCGGCGGCGGCGCTCCTGCTGCCGTTCCTGTTGGGCGTCGGCATGGCCTTGCCCTGGCCCTTTGCGGGCGCCGGGCTCACGTTCCTGCCCAAGCCGGGCAAATGGATGACCTGGATCAAGTATTCCTTTGGCGTGCTCATCCTGCTCTTCGCCGCCTATTATGGCCACCTGGCCTATAACCTCCTCCAGGCGCGGCGCCAGACAACGGCCCTTGCCGCCGCTCCCGCCAGCGGCCACGCCCGCTCGCCGGCCCCGAACCGCTCGTTGGCCGAGGCGTTGCGCCAAGCCCGCTCCGAAGGGCGTCCGGTCTTCGTGGATTTCGCGGCCAGTTGGTGCAAGAACTGCCTCGCCATGGATGAAACCGTCTTCAACCAGGCCGAGGTCCAACAACGCCTCAAACAGTTTGTGGTCGTCCGCTATCCGGCGGAGGAACCCAATGCCACGCCGGCGCGGGAGGTCTTGGATCGGTTCGGGGTACTGGGCCTGCCGACCTACGTCGTGCTCAAGCCGAACAACTAACCCCTTGGCGGCCCGCCGCGGGTAAGCCGCGCCGGGCCACCCGGGGAGGCAACTGTAGAGTAGGACGCGGACCACCGGCCCCGTCGTGGCCAGGGCGGTCGCGCGGCCCGGGACAAATTCATCGGGCGTACGCTCGATGAACTTGTCCGCAGGCAGCCGCGGCGCCACGCCGGCGATCGTCTGGACAGGCTGATCGGGCGTACGCCTGATGAACTTGTCCGCGGGGAGTGGCAGCGCTGCGCCGGCGATGGTCTCAGAATGCCGGCCCCCCCCGGGCAAGGGCGTTGGCGAGAGCGCCGCTCGACCTGAACCGCTCGCGGAGGAAACGACCTTTTGACCCTCACTGCGGATGCAGCACGAAGGCTGTTGTCTGGCCGTTGTAGGTCCCGTAACCGACGATGTCCCCGGCGTCGTTGATGCCCGTCGCGCCGCTAAGGACCCACTGGCTCTGCTGCGTTGGACTCAGGAGGCTGTTGAGGTCCTTGAGGCCAAACCAAGGGTTGTTTGGGGTCCATATAAAGGCATGGTGGGTGCTGCTGCCGATCCCTGTGTTGGCCGTACCAACCATCTGCCCGCGCGTGTTCATGCCCAGCACGGCGCCGTCGTCGCCGTTGATCGACGTCGGCATTGGGCTGGGGAGCCGCCAAGTGGTTTCCGTCGTTTGGAGCGCCATGCTGTAGTTCTTATAGAACGGGCGGTTGATGCCGGTGGTGGTCTGGGTCTTGCCGGCCAACTGGTTGAACCCGTTGATGGCGTAGGCCGTGCTCGACCCGGCCGCCCCGGCCTCCGAGCCCAGGTCGTCAGCGGGTTGAATCTTGCTTCCATAAACCGAGAAGAAGGCGTGATAAACCCCGCCCGCTTGCGGCTGGGAAGCCCCCACCACCCGCCCGCTGTTGTTCACTCCGTAGGCGATGCTGTTGCCGCCGAGCGTTCCGAGACCGGCCGAGGCGATTGTCGCGATGTTCGTCGTGGTCCACGCGGTCGCTTCCTTCCGGCCATCCGGGCTGACCGAGGCTCCAACGACCCTGTCCCCGTCCGGCGAAAGGGCATACGCATACGCGTCGGGGTAATTCGTGGTATCGAAGGACTCGAGGGTCAGCAGCGACCCCACGCGGAGGTCATAGTCGAAGCCGGTGTAGTGCGAGGAGTTGAGGTAATAGCCAACGACGTCCATGAACGGATCGATCGCCTGGCCGTAGGAGGGCGTCTTGCGAAATACATTGTAGCCGATCGAATCCGGCGCGTAGGCCGGAGGAGCAGCGCCAAAAGCGGTGGTGCCGTAGGTGGTGTCCGTGCCGTAACCCGTCGCGATGCCGTCACCGTTGATGCCGTAGGCAGAACTGGGAGCGCTGTTAAATGCGATGGGCGTCACCGTCACGCTCGTGACCACGCCAGCCGTCCAGCGGTCATTCCGCACGTCGGCCTGGTTGCGGGCGTTCAGGCGAAAACAGGGCCAAAACGCCCGCGCGGGCGGCCCATAGCCGCTGACCGCGAAGACGTTCGTGTTGTAGGCCACATAGACCGTCCCGTCCGGCCCCACCACGGGACTGGAAGCGGTTTGAACTCCGGCGCTCCCCAGAATCGCATACGCCGCCTGGTCCCCATTCGTTGTGTCAAAGGAGTGCAAGTGGCCGTCGGAAGCGACAAGCCAGAAGTAGCCGTCGGCGGTGAGCGCCGGCGTGGTGTCAATGCCCAGCGGGACGCCAGGGGGTGTTCGCTGCCAGTGCAAGCCGTCCACCCTGAAGCCGTAAACCGTGCCACCTTCGTCGGCGGCATACACGTTGCCACCGGCATCAACCACCGCCGCCGAGCTCATGGCACTGGCGGCGATCGCCTGCGTCGTGTTTAGAAACCCTCTCGAACCCAGGTCTAACGGGTCAAACGTCGCAATGCGGGACCGATCGTCCGGCAACCGGTCACCCACGTAAATCGTGCCGTCCAGCCCCAGCGAAACGGAGGAGATCGGGCTGACGGGGCTGCCCGAGATACCGTCACCCACCGGCACATTGGCCAGACACTGGCCGGAGGGGGCGAAGGAGAAGAGCTCCTCGACCCAGAAGCCGGCGTCGTTGATGGCGCTGCCGGCCGTGTAGATCGTCCCGTCGGCCCCAACGGCCGGGGAGGTCGTCAGCGGTTCAGCGGCCGCGCTGCTGGCGCCGCCGACCTGGATGTTGGCCGACCAGGCCGGGGAGATGTCGGCGCCGTTGACGTACAGGGCATAGAGGTATCCGTCCTCGGCGTTCAGATAGAGGGTGCCGCCGGTCAGGTCCAGCGCGGGGCTCGAGCGGATCGCCGCCCCCGAGGGAAGTTGATAGTCGGCCTTGTCCCGCCCCTGCCGGCTGATCACCGACACCCACCCCGCCGTCGTGCATACGTAGATCGTGTCGCCGTCGGGACTTACGACCGGGGAACTGATCACGCCCCCGGTCATGTACCGGATCCACTTTACACTCCCGGTCGCAGCGTTCAGTGCGAAAAGCGCGCCCCCGCCGCCGCCCGACGTCACCGCCCCGACATAGACCGTCCCGTCGGGGCCGAGTGCGGGGGTTGACTGGATTGGGGCGCTCGCAACGCTCAAGGGTGTGGACCAAAGCTTGGCGCCAGGGCCGGCCACCGCGAGCGCGGTTCCGGCTGCCAAGGCCAATGCAGGGGCTAAGAGAGCGCAGGTTGCTGGAATGCATTTCATGCGGCCTTTGGGAGGCGCCGGATAGCTGGCTCGTCTAGGGCCTGTCTCGTCCGCACCCAGCCCCTGTTCGATACCGCCTTGTGCCCGGGACACCGAGGTACCATCCCCTAGCGACGGCCTCGGAAGGGCTGAGCTCCCTGCGCCACAAGCGCCGGTCTGGCACCACCGCCTCATCGCACCTAGGGTCCCGACGGGGCCGTGGCATGCGCCACCACCCAGTCGATGTCCGGGTTGTTCGGCTGGCTGACGTTGTAGACCCACTTGCGCTGGCTGGGCAAGCACGTGCGCGGGTCCAGCCAGCGCTTGGCCGCCACGTGGCCATCCACGAACGACAGTGTCCCTACGCCCCCATGCCGGCTGGCCGGCATCTGCTCCCAAGTGCCCTTCGCGCCAACCGACCGTGCATCGATCCCAAACTGCCGACCGGCGATGCTGTCCTCCGACGTGTCGATGAACACAAACGCGCTCGAGGGCGATGGGGTCTTCACCTGGTCAAGCTTGTGGAAGAAATAAAACCGGTACCCCGACCATCCGGTTGTGTCGAGCGCCTCGCCGCCCTGGAGATAGCTGCCCCAGTCGCCCATCTGCCCATTCACCGAATAACTTCTGACCCGCGACTGTCTCTGGCCGGAGATGAGCACGTAACTGCGGTCGCCGGGGCAGCGGAAGACGCCCGAGGCGGCCGTGTACGGGCCGATGCCACCCCACGCGCTCATCAGGTTCCAGGTGTTGGTATCGTCCGCCAAATTCTCGGACATCCAGGCCCGGTCCTCGAAAGTGATGAAACCCGCCGCCCAATTGGGCTCGTCTTGGCTCTTGCCTCCCCCGGTGTCGATGGCGTTCATGGGCATCCAGTTCTGGTTGTCATCGGCGTACATCAGCCACCCGAGCTGCAACTGATGCAGGTTGTTGAGGCAACCGACCCGTTGTGCGCTGAGCTTGGCCCGGCTCAGGGCCGGCAGGAGCATCGCCGCCAAGACCGCGATGATGGCAATCACAACCAAGAGCTCGATGAGGGTGAGTCCAACCCGCGTCGCGGGGCCGCCACTGTCGCGTTCGTAACGGGTCCTCATGCGGTCATGCAAAGGGAGGGATTCGTGCCGGGGTGGTCGGGCGCTAGTTCGGATGCAGGACAAAGGCGGTGGTCTGGCCGTTGTAGGTCCCGTCACCCACGATGTCCCCGGCGTCGTTGATCCCCGTCGCGCCGTTGAGCACCCACTGGCTCTGCTGCGTTGGACTCAGCAGGCTGTTGAGGTCCTTGACCGCAAACCACGGGTTGTTTGGGGTCCATATAATGGCGTGGTAGGTGCTGCTGCCGATCCCGGTGTTCGCCGTGCCGACCATCTGCCCGCGCGTGTTCATGCCCAGCACGGCGCCGTCGTCGCCGTTGATCGACGACGGCATGGAGCTGAG
>JAJXTA010000339.1 GCA_021784265.1 bacterium
GGAAACCTTTCAGCACCGCCCGCAGCGTTCAATTGCGCAGCCGGAAGAAGCCGTTGCCAGCGTCCGCGGGCACGGCCAACCACGTAGGCCCGGCTTGCCCTATCACGGTCCAGGTCGGTGGACTCAAAGTCGGTGACCACTCGAGCGTATAGCCCGCCAAGGGGGCGTCCCAGCTTATCGTGAGCCGCCCGTAACCCCAGTCGGCGTACATCTGCGGCGTCGGCTGCGCGACGGCCGGCGGCCCGACGAAGAGTGGTTGCACCGAGATCTTGGGAAACCAAATCTCCACGACGAAGCCCACCAGCCAGCCCTGGGCACTGGCGAACCGAACGGCAACGGGGCCAGCCGGGCTGGGGCCCAACTGCGGTTGGATGGTAACCAATAGCGCTTCCCGCGACGCCCAGTGAAACGGTGGGATCAAGGGATCGCTCACGTTGGTCACTGCCGCCGCCACGTTCGTACCAGACACCAGCACCTGATTCGCGGCGATCGGGATCAGGATCTCCTGAGACATGCTCAGCGGAGGGCCGCTAGGTTGGTCGGCGAGGAAATTCGTCGTGCGGAGCGCGTAGTCCACCAACCCGTCGCCATTGATGTCGAGGTAGCCAGCCTGGGTTTCGCCCGGTTGGGGCGAGGGCTCCCCCGCCACCGGGAACCAGGATGCACTGAACCCCGTGCCGGTGAGCTTGGGCCCCTGCCCGAAGCGGATCCACCCAGCCCCCGTGCCGTCCCCCTTGGAGACCGCCACATAGATTTCTCGCTGCTCCGCCAGCGGGCCGGCCTCCAGAAAGACGTTGGTCTGCGGGGGTCGCCATTGCTCGAGCAAGACGATCTCGTTGGTCCCCGCTTGCCAGACGGTGTTGGTTGGGGGGACCTTCGGAATCATGGCGCCTTGGGTCAAGCTGGCGGCGAACAGCGCGGGTTGGCCCTCGAGTTGGCCAGGGCTGACGAGGGTTTGCAGGCCGCTCACGGGCACCAGCCGCGCGGAGAGTCCGACGACGCCCGTCGTTTGGTTGGTCCAGAGTCGGACGCGGTAGAGAAAGTCGATGGCGTCGCGTGAGTCCACGTTGAGGGGGAGTTCGGTCGCCCACGGAGATGGTCCAGGGGGAGGCGGTGTCGGCTGTTGTCCCACCGCAAGGGCGGTATCCACCGCCGGCTGCCAGCCCGAGGCACTGCCGACGACGGAAAGCACCGAGGGATGGGTCAGTTTCAGCCAGCCCAAGTGCGGACCGTCCACGGCGGCGAAACGGACGCCCACATAATAATCGGTGTTGGTGGTGAAGAGATCAGCCGGGTCCGGCGTTCCTCCGTACGTGCCGATGTTCAGTGCGGCCGGATCCCAACTGGCTGGGGCGCTGGGTTGGAGCGGCACGAGGGCGCCGGGTTGGAGTGATGATCCCGCGTCGAGGTACGCATTGCCACCGCGCGGGACCAGCCAATACTGTACCGCCACGGGGGCGCCCTCGAATTGCCACGTGCTGACGCGGAGCTCGAAATCCACGATGCCGTCGTTGTTGAGATCAAACTGGGCCACAACGACGTCGGCGGTTACCGGCGGGCCCACAGAGGCTCTGCTGCTCCAGGCCATCGCGAGCGCAATGACCAGCCAGGACCAAGCCGTAAGCCGCGGCCACGCTTGGCGGCCCAACGTCGGAACCGCTTTCTTCATAACCTCACAGACCGTCACTCCGCTCAGCGCCGCGATCAGGGAACACCCCTCCGATATCGCAGGCGTACTAGCCGGGCCATAGCATTCGCTGAGCCGGCCGGCGTGTCAACCCCGAAGAATCAGCGGGCACAACGGCTGACAAGTGCCCGCGCGACTGATTGGCACGGGCCGGCTAATCCTGCGTCCTCAGCTTCTCGTCCGCCTCGTGCCGCAGTGGTGCGGGTCTGTTGCTGGCACGACCGTTCTGTTGACGCACCAGGGCCGCTAGGACTAAGCTGAAGGCCGTCAGGTGAACGAGCCTCGTGATCTAGGAGGTCGATGAACCGCGCCCAGCGAGCACCCATGGTTCGTTGCCGGTTGATCATAAGGGTCGCACGGGGTCGGAGCCGGTGTCTCTCACCACCCGTATTGCGTCCCGGCCATCAGTCCGCCGCCAGATGGCCTGCCTGCGGCGCACCGGTCCAAGCACCACGGGAGAGAAGGGAACCATGAGCATGCGTAAGCTACTGGCCGTCGGCGTTGTGTGTTGGTTGAACCTCCCCGCGGCTATGGCTGTTGTGCCACCGCAGCCGGGCTCTGATCGAGGCTCGGTCGTGAACGGCGGCTTTGAAACCGGTTCTTTAAGCCCGTGGATCTCCCTGACTCCGGGTGCGTGGTCGGTCACGAGCGCCGATTCCCACTCCGGCAATTATGCCGCAATGGTCTCCGGGCCTGATCCGACTTATCAGGAGCCACTGCTCCAGCAGGTTTTTACGTCCGCCATCGCGACCAGCTTGATCCAAGACTTGTCTTTCTGGGTGAAAAACGCGGACAACCAAGCGCGGGGTGACGCGGTCTTGCACGTGTCCTTAAGGTTCATGGGTGGACCATGGCTCAAGTACCTCACGGTACAAACGACGACCGCGGGCTGGGAGCAAGTGGACGTGACCAGTGCGATCCCCCCGGGCATCACACTTGTCGGCATGGGGTTCCAATGGCAATGGCCGACCAAGGCCTACCCCGTTTATCTTGACGACGTGAACGTGACCCTCACCTCGGTCCCCGAGCCCTCGACATCAGGGTTGCTTGGCCTGGGTGCCCTCGGCGTGTTGGGGTGGGGACTCCGCAAAGAAAAGGCCTGCAACGGATGCGCGAGTTGCGCCCCCAGACCGCCCGACGGCGGTACGAGGATCGCACCGCCGCGCGGGCCAATGGCCTGAGGACAGCCGGTACCGCTCCCGCTCGCCCGGTCGGCGACGGGCCTGGGATGGCCCGCCCTGGCTCCAGGTTCATGGTTCGGTGGGACGCGGTTGCCGCACCGCGCGTGATTGAACCAGGCGAGGGCGCCGGCGTCCGAACCTCCAGGCTCCGAAGCGAGCTGAGGGCCGCGCTGACCACGGTCCAGAGGAAACTGCCTCGGGTCGAAACACCGCCGGTGCGCCGCAAGCCCTCCCGCTCTGTTGTGGCAGGTGCGGGCCCCCGGTCCACTCCGGTTGGTGCCTTCTGCCCAGGCAGCGCAAGAAGCGTCAGTCCCGCGGCGCGGGAAGGCGCACATGGCCCGCCGCCAGGCGGGCGGATCGCGCGTCTAGCCGCATGGCACAACGGTTGCTCCCAGATGCCCAGCAGCCGCCGGGCACCAGGTGCTGGGCGCAGGCCGGGTATGAAGTTCAGCCAATATGACGTCGGCGGGTTTCACGACGAGATGTTCACCGTCGCGGGGCAGCCGCGTCCCTGGGCCCGGGCCTTGGTGCGTACGCTCGAGGGGTTGCCTGGCGGCGAGCTGCTGGGGCACCAGCGGGCTGCCGAACAGGCCCTTCTCCACATGGGCATCACCTTCAACGTCTATGGCGAGGAGGCTGGGGTGGAGAAGATCTTCCCCTTCGACGTCGTGCCGCGGATCGTCGGGGCCGAGGAGTGGGAACGGGTCGAGCGGGGTCTGCAACAACGCATCCGGGCCCTCAACCTCTTCCTCGACGATCTCTACCACGAGCAACACGCGCTCCGGGATGGGGTGGTGCCGCGGGCCATGGTCCTGTCGTCGCGGGCGTATCGCAAGGAATGTCTCGGCCTGAAGCCGCCCTGCGGGGTCTGGTGTCACATCACCGGGACCGATCTGGTCCGGCATAGCGACGGGCAGATTTACGTGTTGGAAGATAACCTGCGCTGTCCCTCCGGCGTGTCCTATGTACTGGAGAACCGGCAGGTGATGAAGAGCCTCTTCCCGCAGTTGTTCGGCTCCTCCCACATCCGCCCCGTCTCCAATTACCCGGGCAAATTGCGGGAGATGCTCGAGGGGCTGGCGCCCGAAGGGGTCGCGGCGCCGCGGGTGGTGTTGCTGACGCCGGGCATTTACAACGCCGCCTATTTCGAACATTCCTTCCTGGCGCAGCAGATGGGGGTCGAGCTGGTCGAAGGCCGGGACCTCATCGTCGCCGACGGCGAGGTCCGGATGCGCACGACTCGCGGGTTCGAGCGGGTGGACGTGATCTACCGGCGGATCGACGACGATTTTCTTGACCCGCGGGTCTTCCAGCCTGACTCGCTGCTCGGGGTGCCCGGGTTGATGGAGGTGTACCAGGCGGGGCGTGTGGCGTTGGCCAATGCCCCAGGCACCGGGGTCGCGGACGACAAAGTCATTTATGCTTATGTCCCGCGCCTTATCCGCTATTACCTGAGCGAAGAGCCCATTCTGCCGAACGTGCCCACCTACATTGGGGCGGAGGCGGCGGACTTGGACTATATCCTGGGGCACCTGGGGGACTTGGTCGTCAAGGCGGCCCACGAGTCCGGCGGCTACGGGATGCTCGTGGGACCGCATTCAACGCGCGAGCAACAGACCACCTTCGCCGAACGCCTTCGGGCGAACCCGCGGAACTATGTCGCCCAGCCGACGCTGGCGTTGTCACGCGTCCCCACGATCGTGGATGACCACTTCGAGGGCCGGCATGTGGACCTGCGCCCCTACATTCTGTACGGACGGGACCTGTTCGTGCTGCCGGGCGGTCTGACCCGGGTGGCCCTGCGGAAAGGGTCGCTGGTGGTCAATTCTTCCCAGGGCGGTGGGAGCAAGGACACCTGGGTGCTGGCGCCCGGCGGGCCGGGGGAGGAGGCAACTACCTCCTTTGGC
>JAJXTA010000340.1 GCA_021784265.1 bacterium
CACGGATCAACGAACAGGAGCGGGGTGGAGGCGGATGCGACCCGCACCGCCGGGAACGAGGCCTGTGCCTGCCGGTTGAGCGTCGGGGGTTGAAAACCGCGTGGCGGTGGATCGGGCCAAGGCGTCTTCTCGTGCGGGGCGCGGAGGTTCGGTGCCCCCGGGGACCACTCACAGCGGTGGTGTTTGACAGAAGCAACACGCACTCCGAAACTGGGCGGGTGAGCACCCTCTCGCCGCTCTCCACGCCGCCTCGGCAATGGCTCCCAACCCGCTCGCTGCGGGCGCGCCGCAGCCTTGGCTCCCTCGCCCTGACCGTGCTCCTCGCCGTGACGGCGCTCCCCGCCCTCGGCGCCGATTCCGATGGCCGGGTGAATCTCGCGGCCACAAGCGACTTACCCCGGGGCGAAGGGCTGGCGGCGGCTTTTCCCGGCGATGTCGGATTGAAGGCGAGCCCGGAGGTGATCTTTGCCGACGACTTCGAATCCGGCGACCTCGGCGCTGGGTGGGATGAAACCGGGAACAAGGATGGCCTGGTGCTGCGCTTTGCTCCGTCCGACCCCCAGGCCGGCCTCGGCCACCGTTGTCTGCGCGTCGAGGCCCACCTCGGCCATGACACCGGCGGCGGTCTGACCAAATGGTTCCCGCCGGCTGACCCAGTGTTCATTCGCTTCTACACTCGTTTCGATCCGGCCTGTGATTACGTGCATCATTTCGTGACCCTGCGCGCCAACAAGGGCCTGCGAGGCGGAGATAAATGGAGCGGCTTCGGCGGTGCCGGGATCAAGCCCGAGGGCAACGAACGCTTCTCGACCGCCCTCGAGCCTTGGGGCGACTGGGGCCGCTGGACCCCGCCCGGCCGGTGGAATTTCTACAGCTACTGGCACACGATGAAACCGTCCCCAGACGGCAAGTACTGGGGTAATTCCTTCGGGATTCCGACCGCGCCGCTGATCCCGCGGGACCGCTGGATTTGCGTCGAGTTCATGCTTAAGCACAACACGCCCGGCCAGCCGGACGGCGAACAGGCCTTCTGGATCGACGGCGTTTTGCAGGGGCACTGGAAAGGGATCAACTGGCGGAAAACCGCCCAGCTCAGGGCGAACGCCCTCACGCTCGAGAGCTACATCACCGACCGGTGGACCCAGCATCCCACCAACGTGGTGTACTTCGATAACGTCGTGATCGCGCGCCGGTACATCGGCCCGGTGGCGAGAAAGGGGAGCGAGTGAAGAAGGCCCGTGGGATCATCCTTCTCGCGGCGGCGGCCCTGACCGTCGGGATTGCCTTGGTGTTCCGCCGGCCACAGGCGGAGCCGCTCTACAACGGCAGGCCCCTGAGTTACTGGTGGCACTGGTCACGACAGCCGGGTGGGAATCCGGAATCAGTGGCGAACTTCCTCCCCAGCCGGCCGGTGCTGCTGTCGTGCTTGACCAATCAACTGGCGGTTCGTGACGGTCCGTTGGAGAAAGCGCTGACAGACTCGAGAGCCAGCGAAGACCAGGCCGCGATTCTCCAAGACTTGGCGGAAATCGGCCCGCCTGCGCGATCTGTCTTGCCGGTAGTGGTAACGGCCTTACAGGATCAAAACCCGGCGGTCCGGGATGCAGCCCAGACAGCCCTGAGGCGGATCGACCCCAAGGCGGCCGCCCAGGAGGGCGTGCCGTGAAGACCCGCCGCACCCGCGGACCCTGGCCCGCCACGCCGCCCCCACGACGGGGTGGGGCGCTGGCGCGGGGAATGCGGTGGGGGCGGCGCGGTGCGGCGCTGCTGGTCTTCGGCCTTTTGGCACTCGCCCGCGGCGATGTGCTCATCGACAACTTCGAACGGCCCAACGCCCCGGCGCCGTGGGCCTTTAGCAACGGGCCGGAGTTCCCAGGCGCCACCGGTTCCCTGACCCGCGGAGTGGGCCACGCGGGGCAAGGCGCGCATTTGGCTTACGATTTGTCCCACGGCGGCCATTACGTGAGCGCGAACCTGAGTTTGCCGAGCCCCTTGGCGGTGGCCGCCATTGGTTTCTGGGTGAAGTCTCCGCCCGATATCACCATCGTGCTGCGGGTGACCGATGCGACCGGCCAGACGCTCCAGTACGATCTCCGGCGCCCGCTGGCCGGCCTGGAGGCGGCCATCTGGTACCAGCAGGTCGTCCCGTTGGACGCCGCCAATGGTTGGTGGGGGGGCGCCAACGACGGGCAAGTACACCTGCCGCTGCACGGCCTGGCGATCCTGGCCGCGGATCCACCCCTGCCCGGGGCGGTAGGGGCTATCGATTTCGACGACGTCACGGGTTTGACTTCGGCGGTGTCCGATCTCGACCCCGCGCAGCCGTCCTTGATGCCGGCCCCGGCGGGCGCGGGTGATTTCCTCTCCCGCCTGGGCGTCAACATCCACTTTACGAGCGACAACCGCGCGCTCGATGCCGCCCAGGCCGCGGGGCTGGCCTGGGTGCGGATGGACCTGATCTGGTCGGCGGTGGAACGTAGCCCGAGGCAGTACGACTGGACGGCCTACGACGGGTTGATCGCCGCCCTGGCGCAACGCCAGATGAAGGCCCTGCTCATCCTCGACTACGGCAACGCCCTCTACACCGGCGCCAACAACTTGCCCCCGACCACCAGCGCCGCCCTGGCCGCCTTTGGCGATTTCGCCGCCGCCGCCGCCCAGCACTTTGCCGGCAGCGGCGCCCGTTTCGAGATCTGGAACGAGCCGAACACCGCCGGGTTCTGGCCCCCCGCGGCCCAAGCCGCCCAGTACGCGGCGCTCGCCCACGGGGCGGTCCCGCGGGTGCATCAGGGCGATCCCAACGCCCAGGTCGTCACCGGGGGACTCTCGGGCTTCGATTTCCGCTTCGCGACCAACTACCTCAGCCTGGGCGGCGGCAACGGGGCCGATGCCGTCGGGGTCCATCCGTACGATTGCAACCCGCCCGACCTGCTCACCGACCGGCTCCTGCTCTTGCGCGGTTTCGTGGCTCAGTACGTGACCAATGCCCCGCCCGTGTGGGACACCGAATGGGGCTTCTCCTCGGCTTGGTTCGGCGACGGCCACTCCTCCGCGGCGCGCCAGCAACAAGCCGTCCGGGTGGCGCAAGAGTTGTTGTTCGCGGGCGCGGCCGGGTTCCCGTTGATCATCTACTACGACCTGCGGGACGACGGGATGACGGCGACGAATGTGGAACATAACTTTGGCCTCCTCGCCAACGACTACACGGAGAAGCCGGCGATGCAAGCCGTGAAAGCCTTGGCCTCCGTCGCTCGGGGTCGGCGCTTCAGCGGCTTCCTCGAACCGGCGGGCGCGAGCCTGGTCGCGCTCCGCTTCGATGGCCTGACCAACACGGTGCTGGCGCTGTCCACCTTCGGCCCGGTCAGGCAAGCGACGGTCACAGTCCCCACCAACGCGACCGCCACCGACTGCCTCGGGGCGCCGCTGGCCCTCCTGAACTGGACCAATCGCCTGGCCTGGACCTTGCAGGCGACCAACGGCCCCATCTACGTCTGGCTACCCGAGCCGGGGCAGGCCGCCAGCCTCAGTCCCCTCCTCCACGGCACCTGGCAAGCTGGGGCGGGCGTCACCCTCACTTTCGACCTGCCCACCGGCCTGCCCGGCACCCTCCTGGCCTCCACCAACCTGACCGACTGGAGCGTGCGCGCCAACCTCTTCGGAAGCGGTCCCACCCGCTATCTCGACACGCAATCACTGGCCTGGCCCAGACGCTATTACCAACTTCGAGTCGGCCCGTAACCGCTCGAACCTGAGCTCGGCGGGCGGATCGGCTTCCCGGCGTTGCCCTTGGCTCGAGGGAGGGGGCGCCGCTTCAACCCGCTCGCCGCTGGGCACGGCGGGCGGGCGAGACCGGCTCCGGCGGCGGCCCGCATACGAACCACTCGTCGGCCTCCGGATCGTGTTTGAGGAGGTAGTCCCATTCGGCGGCGCCCCGGACCTTGAAGTAATCGGCCCGGGGCCACTCCGGCAGGCTCTCGACCTGGCACCAACCGTCGAGGACCTCGCGCAACTCAACGCGTCGGGACTCCCAGCGGAAGCGCCGCGGCCTCTCTTCCGCCCGCGCGCCCGCGTGGCATTCGACCGTGAGCGGGGTCAACCACATAGAGTGGCGAGGGAGGCCAGACCCGGCTCCTGGCCAGGGAGTTCGCCCGATCCCACGCGCCGGACCGTCGAAGGCGCCAGCGAGGACAAAGTTCATGACAAAGGCCACAACGCGCGTCTTCTGACTGCGGTTGACCCGGCGGGCCTGCTGTGCCGGTTGGTGGTGCGCAGGGCCGGAGTGATCTGATCGCCATGCTGCCGGGGCAAAAAGGATGCAGTTCGGCGTAACCACCGCCCGGTCCAGGAGGTCTTTAACCACTACATGAGCACCGCGCCGCACCGCTACCCTCGCCGGGCCTTTCTCAAGGATGTTGCCGTCGCCAGCGGCGGCTTGTTGTTCAGCCTCAACGCCCCGGTCCTTGGGGCCGAGATCGATCCCAACTGGAAAGAGCATATTGGCCTCGAACTCTTCACCGTCCGCGACCTTCTCCGCCAGGATTACGAAGGCACGCTGGCGAAGTTGGCGGCGATGGGGTACAAGGAAGTCGAGCCGGCTGATCCCTACAACCATTTGGCGCCCAACGACTACAAGGCCCTGCTCGACAAAGACGGGCTCAAAATGTTCAGCACTCACTCCGGCGCTACGGCGGGGCCGGACCTGGAGCGCCAGCTCGAGGGATTCCAACTCATGGGTATCCGTTACACCGAAGTTCACGCCCAGCGTGGGCCGGGT
>JAJXTA010000341.1 GCA_021784265.1 bacterium
CGCCGCGGCGAGGGCCCGGTCGGGCGGTTGCTGGCCGGCGCACAACAGAAACGCCGGCACCTCCGGCGGCAGGCGTTGCATCGCCGCCGCCGCCAGGGGCAGACCCTTGCGGCGATAGGCGCCGCCGTAGAAGAGAAACACGCGTTGGTCGGCGGGGACCCCGAGCTGTTCGCGGGCACGGGCGGTGGGCGTGGTGAAGCGGTTGGGACATGGCGTGGGCAGGAAATGCACCGGCGCCGCCGCACTGCCCGCCCGCCATTCCGCATAGAGATACTCGTCCAAGAGCAGGACCCGGCGGAACCAGCCGTCCCGCATGAGGCGGTTGAAGCCGCGCCGTTTGAGGCTCCGGTTCAGCGACCATCGGCCCGGCGCCAGGAAACGGGGGCGATGGTAAATCCCCCCCAGCCGACCCCGCAACGCGCGGGGCGGCATCAACCCCACCGCCGCCCGGCGCAGGCAGGAGGAGGCGATCTCATCGAGCGACCCGAGCAGGACCTCGGCGGCAGCGGCAGCGCGCAGGCAGTGCGCCACCCCTGCCGCCCGCGCGCCGCCCGGCCGGCGGCCGGACGGTTCGATGGCCGGTACCACCGCCACTTGGTCCAGCAACTGCCCCAGTTGACCCCGGAGACGTTCCCATCCCGCGGGCCGCTGGTCCACGGCCACGGCCAACGGGACGCCCGCGGACAAAAAGTCTTCCACCAGATACCGCAGCCAAGCCAAGTGATGTCCCTCGGTCCGCGGTTCATAGAGCAGGAGCGGGCCGCCGGTCGGCCCGGGCACGGCGGCGGGCTTCATGCGGGCGGCGGGCCAGGCTGGCGGGCCTCGAGCACCTTGGCGTAGCGGAGAAAGGTGTAGAAGGCGGTCATCCAGGCGATGGCAAACCCCTGCCAACCGTCCAGGAACCCGAGCTTGAACACGTAGGAGCGGAGGAAACGCCACGGCGGCCGGACCGCCAGGTCCAGCAAACTGGCCGGGCGTTGCTCGGCGGCGCAGCGGTGCACGAAGTCGTCGGCATAGCGGACCGTTTTGGCCACCTGGTGGTTCAAGGTCTCCATGCTGTAGTGCAGGAGATCGGCTTGCAGCCGGCCCACCGTCCCCTGCGTCTGGAGGCGGTCATGCGGGTCCACCCCCACCCACGCGGCGGCGCCGCGGCGCCACAAGCGCGTCTTGCGGTCGGGGTACCAGTCCCCGTGTCGGATCCAACGCCCGCAATACCGGTTGCGGCGGGGCATCGAGAAGGCGGTGCAACGCTCGAGCCGCGGCGGGTCGGCGAACAGCGCGGAGATTTCCGCCCGCAGGGCTGGGGAGACGGCCTCGTCGGCGTCCAGGCTCAAGAGCCACGGCTGCCGCGCCTTGGCCGCCGCGGAGTTTTTCTGCGCCACATGCCCTTTCCACGGTTCCCGGAAGACCTGGGCCCCGCAGCCGGTCGCGATGCGGTCGGTGCCGTCCGTGACCTCCTCGTTGAGGACGACCACGATCTCGCTGGTCCAGCCGGCGACGCTCTCCAGGGCGCGGCTGAGGCGTCCGGCCTCCGCGCCGGCAATCACGCACACCGAGATGGGCAGGGGCTTGGCCATCGTGAATCTGGCAGCATGCCCGCAGCCTGGGGCCAAAGCGGCCGCGAGGCAAGCGGAGAGTCCAGGCGGACGTTGGCGCCGTGTTGGCGCCGCTCTCTCACCTTCGCGGTCCGGTTGGCCGGTTGAACCCGGGATGGACCCGGGGAATCTTCAGCCCAGGTTCACGGCTGAACGGATCCGGGAGCTGCTGACGGCGCGGGCGGAGCCGCGACCGACCCCGGGTCAGCCGCAGCCCGCGGTGCGGCCGCTGATTTTGATCGCCAGCCGGCGGGTGTTGCCGTAAGTGCGGGTCTGGTTGAAGACACCCGGCAGCGCCAGCTTCTATCACGAGACCCGCTCGGCCACTAAAGTCCTCGCGGTGGGCCTGGGGTTTTTGGGCGATACCGTGCATCTGATCCCGGCGCTGTGGGACCTGAAGGAGAACTACGCCGAGGCCGCCCTGCACGTGGTGAGCTCCTCGATCGGCGCTGCCGTCCTGGCAATGACGCCGTGCGTCGAGCGGGTCTGGACAGTGGAGCTGGACCCGGCCAAGCGGAGCCTGGGCCCGCAGTGGCAGGTCGTCCGAGCCCTACGCCGTGAGGGTTATGGCGCCCTGTTCGAGTTTACGGGCGCCGACCGTGGTTTGATCCTGGCTCGCCTTACCGGCGTCCCGTGGCGCGTGGGTCAACTGGGCGGGCGGGATCACTTCTGGAAACGCTGGATGATTCCGCACTGGACACCGCCGGCCGACGCGACCGTGCCGGTGTTTGAACAGCGGCGGCAGATGTTGCGCGGGTGCGGCCTCGCGGTGTCGTCTCCGCGTTTCGACGTGCGGATTCCCGAGGCCGCCCGCCGGTGGGCGGAGGCGGCGGTCCCGGGAGCGGCGGTTCATCTCTCGATCAACGCCAGCACGCCGTTAAAGGAGTGGCCGTTGACGAACTGGATCGAGCTGGCGCGGCTCCTGCTAGGCCAGAGCCCCGGCCGGCACCTGGTGGCGACGGCCAGCGCGCGAGAGAGAGAGCAGCAACGCCTCGCCGCGTTCGCCGCCGCCGTCAACGATCCCCGGCTGCGGGTCTTACCCGCAGACCTGACGATCGTCCAACTGGCGGCCACACTCGGCCGCTGCGCCGTCCATGTCGGGGCCGACTCCGGAGTGTTGCATTTGGCTATGGCTCTGGGCATCCCCACCGTCTCCATCTTCCGCGATTATGCCGGGCGGTTGGCGTGGTTGCCGCGGGGACCAAAGGACCGCCATGTGCATGTGCCCTGCCCCTGCGTGGGCCAAGCGGACCCGCCGTGCGCCGGCCGCGGCCTCGCCCGGTGCTTAGGCGAGGTCGCCGCCACGGCCATCGCGGCCCTCGTACGCGAGTGTGAAGCGCCGTAGTGGGGTCACGGTGGGCGGAGCTGCCGGGACGCCGCCCGGCGAGGGAGTGGTGATGGTCGTGTCAGCCCGGGCCACGTCTCGAGCCTGCGGTCCGTCCTCGACCGCGCTGGGGTTGCGCGTCCGGCCGGCGCTAGCCGGTCAGAGGGCCTAACCGGCAGAGCCGGAGGGCGGGTTCGCCGCGCTGGCGCGAGGGCTCGAGTTCCACGAGAAACTCGGCGACCCAATCGTTGTGCTCCTCCGGGTCCACCAACATCTGCTGGACCCGCCAGCTTCGTTTGTCCGCGGCAGGCAGGACGTAGGTATGCCGGGCGTTGCGGGCGTTGGGGTCCAGGCAGAGACGCTGGTGCTCCGCCTGGTAGGAGGTCATGGCCTGACGCAACCGCTCGGCGGTCCAAGGCTGGCCCGCCACGTCCTCGGGGGCGGCCAGGCCGGCGAGGGCCTCCTCGTACTCTCCGATCACCCACCCGCGCAGGAAGGAGAACAGGCGGGTCCGGATGGCGGCGGTGAAGGCCTTGGGCTCGCGGGTGATATCGGCGGCGGCCTCCTCCGCCCCGGGCGGGCGGGCTTCGCGCGTCTCGGCGCGTTGGTAGTTCGGATCCCGCAGCTTTTCCCATTCGTCCAGGAGGCTGGAATCGACCTGGCGGATCATGGCGCCCAAGTAGAGTTCCATCTCGCGTACTTGGTCGGTCTTGGCACTGTCGGGCACGGTTTGCCGCAGGACCTTGTACACGCTGTTGAGATGGCGCAGCAGGACGCCCTCCGCCCGCGGCAGCTCGTAATCCCGAACGTAGTCGGAAAAGGAACGGAAGGTCTCGAACATCTCCCGCGCAATCGATTTGGGGCGGATGTTTTCCTCCCCCACCCACGGGTGTTTGTCGGCAAAGGCGTTGAAGGTGGTGTAGATGAACTCGCGGTTCGGCTTCGGAGGTTCGAGCTTCTCCAGCTCCGCCAGCCGTTCTTCGTACTCGAGGCCCGCCAGTTTCATCTCGGCCATTTTCGCCGCCTTGAGCTTGTCGAGCTGCTTGCGCAGGATGATCTCCGGGTTCTCCAGGATCGACTCGACCAGCGTGAGCAGGACCAACCCGTAGTCCGCCTGTTCGGGGTCCACCAGGGGGATGGTTTCCAGCAGATAGAGCGACAACGCCTGGTCCATCGAGAAGTCGTCCTGCAGCTCGACGTTGACCCGCAGCCGGCTCGGGGCCTGGCGGGCCGGAGGACTCGACCCGGCGTCGTCGCGCGTGGGCAACGCCCCGTCCGGGCGGACGAATTCGATAATGCGCCGCTCGACGAGGGACCGGAACAACTGCCAGGCCCGGCGCGTGTGGGCCTTCTTGGCCGCAGGCGACTCGTGACAGCGGCGGATGAGGTCGCGCATGGCGCCGCAGCCGTCGCCGGGGCGGCTCAGGACGTTGAGCAGCATGCCGTGCGAGACCTGGAAGCGCGAGGTGAGCCGCTCGGGCGCCGCGGCGATCAGCCGGCTGAAGGTCTTCTTGTCCCAACTCACGAAATTGTGGTCCGGAGGCTTGCGCTTGACGAATTTCTTGCCGGCGCGCGCCTGTTTTTGTTCGAGCTGGAGGTTCTCGATCACGTGTTCCGGGGCCTGCGCGAGGACCCAACCGCGATCATCGAACCCTTTGCGCCCGGCCCGCCCGGCGATCTGGTGAAAGTCGCGCGCGCTGAGGATGCCGGTCTTCTGCCCGTCGAACTTGCAGAGTTTGGCGAAGAGCACGGTGCGGATCGGGACGTTGATGCCCACGCCGAGGGTGTCGGTGCCGCAGATGATCTTCAGCAGGCACTTCTGCGCTAGTTGATGGACAAAACAAGGG
>JAJXTA010000342.1 GCA_021784265.1 bacterium
CAGTTGGGCTTGCAGGCCCGCGCGCGCGCGCGTTGAGGGAAGCAACGGCTCGACCAGGAGCAGGTGACGCACCCGCTCGGGGCGCGCCGCGGCGTAGAGCGTGGCGACCAATGACCCAAACGAGTGACCCACCAGGACCGCTGGTTCCGGGGCCAGCTCCTGAATCAGGCCCTCGAGGTCCCCAACGAAGTCCGCCAAGTGATAAGCGCAGCCACCGGGTACATGGTCGGACCGCCCGTGACCCCGCAGGTCCGGGGCCACCACCTGGTATCCCCGAGCGACCAGCGCGGTCGCCACCCGTTGCCAAGCGGCCCCTTGCTCCAGCCACCCGTGCAGCAACCACACCGCGGGGGCGGAGGCCGCGCCCCACGAACAGACGCAGAGGCGCAAGCCGCGGACCGAACGGTGCTGCTCGCGGCGGCCCTCGGCTGAACCAGTCTCGCCGCTTGCCTCGGGCGTCGACGTCGTCGGTGTGGGCGCGAGTGGGCCGTGGGTGGGCAGCGCGTAGCCCAACTGCCGCGCCAATTCCCGGGTGGCCGCCTCGAGCGGTGCCGGCAACTGAACCCCCCGCCAGGCTTCCCCCAACTCAGCGGCGATGGTGTCGTGCTTGGCGAAATTCGGGTCCCCAATCGGCAGGGAGTGCGAGTGGACACCGTCGGTCATCCGCTCGCCTTCGTAAGGTTTGAGCACCGCCGGGTCGAAGGGAACACCCAGGAAGGCGCATAGGCGGCGCAGGTGCGCCTCGGGCTGAGCCACCAAGTCCTCATAGCGCAACTGGAGGTAGCGCCCGGGTTCGAGGCGGCGCCCGAACTCGAGGATGTTCTGGTTGCTGGTCAGCCAGACATGCTCGGCTAAGCGGTACGGGTCTTGATCTTTGTTCCCCGCCAGCCGCTGCATCCGCATCCGCACGTAGGACTCGATGACGGCGTAGGGATGCCGCACCAGATGCACGTACCTGGGGCCGTCAAAGATCCGCTCGGCCCGTTCCAGACTCTCCGTGCTCAGGCCGTAGGTCGGGGACTTATCGACCAGCAAGCGCCCGCCGCTCAGCTTTTGCAACAGGCCGTACACCTCCTGGATCGGGGCGTCTTTGGCGCTCAGGCCCTCGGTCATCACTTTGGCTTTGGGCGCATCGAGGCCGGCCAGCGCCATCAGGGCTCGCTGAAGTCCTTCGTCGAGGTTCGAACGGGCCAGCTCCCGGTGGCGCTGGCCCATCCTGGCAAACGGCAACAGGTGCAGCTCCGGGGGCGCGAACAGGCCGGGATGGCCGGCCAGCATCACGCGCAGGAGCGTTGAGCCAGACCGCGGGCTGGAGAGGACGAACGCGATGCCGGCCAAGCGCGGCCCGTCTTCGGTCGGACCCTGGCCCACTCCCGGCGCCGAGCGGACAGGGCTGGTCGCGAGCTTCTGGGGCGTCCGGTCGGTCTGGGTGTCGGTGGCGGGCCGCGTTGCCACCGCCGGAGCCGCTGGGCGCGGCGCGTGGGTCAGTTCCGCCACGAGGTACTGAGCCAGCCCACGCACGGTGGGGGTCTCGTACACCTCTCGCGGGTAGATCATGATCTCGAAGTCCTGTTGGAGCCGTCGCACCAGCTCCATGACCATCAACGAGTCCATTCCCAGCTCGAGCAAGGAATCGTGCGGATGGATCGCCGCCGTTTGGTTGTGCGTCACGCCGGCGAGGTGGGCGCACAAGGTCTGCTCCATCCAGGTCTCCCGGTCCTCGGCGGGGAGGCGATGGAATTCCGGTAGTCGCGACGGGGTCGAGCCGGTGGCTGTGGCTGGTGCCGGCGCGGGCAAGGCCGGGGTGAGGGCGGTGGGTGTGGAAGGAGCGGGGGCCAGCAGACCGGCGGCTTCGAGGTGCTTCTCCCAGAAGACTTCGCGCTGGAAGGGATAGGTAGGCAGGTGAACGCGCCGAGCGGAGTGCCCCGCCTCGAGCCGCCGTCCGTTGAGCGTCAGGCCGCGGCGGTAAAGCTCCGCCAGACACACGCATAACTCCGTCCCCAACCCGCCGGCTTCCGACCCTGGTTCCGGCCACCAGCCTTCCGCGCCCGCGCGGAGCTCATACTCAGCCAAGGGCGTGACGGTAGGGGTCGGCCCAAGCTCCCATACCGTGTCGCAGCCGGTGCGCGCCAACTGCTCCCGAGCTTGAGCGAATCGCGCGGGTTGTGGGAGCTGCCGCATCCAGGCCGCGGGGTTGGTCCAGGCGTCGGGCGCAAGGCGTGGATCAACGCTCGACACCAGGGGAAGGGTCGGCGTGGTCAAGGGCATCGCCGCCATCTCCACCAGGGCCGGATCGGGTTGTCCGCCGGCTTGGCCCCAGGCGCCGCGGGCCAGCGCTAACCGGAGGCCGTCCTCCCAGCGCAGGACGCCGGCGACCACCGCGGCCACACACTCGCCAACGCCGTAGCCGGTAACGGCGGTGGGCTCGATGCCCCAGGCCCGCCCGAGGCAGGCGAGGCTGTACTCGAGGCTGAAAAGCGCCGCGCAACGGGCGGTGAGAGGCGTGGTGGCTGGAGCGGTGGCCAGCGCCTCTCCGAGCGGGTGCCCGAGGGCCGTGGCCACATACTGGTCGCAACGCTGCCAGGCTTCCCAGAACGGGGTGGCGTCCCGAGCCACGGCGTGGGCGAGCGCCGCCGAGCTGGCGCCGTGCGCGGGAAACACGAAAGCGACGCGCGGGCGTTGACTGGTCGCCGTGGAAGAGGGGAACACGCCTTCGCCTCCGCTCCCGCGACGCCAATTGACTAAGCGTTCTCGCAGTTGCGCCGTGGACCGTGCCACAACCCCCACCCGCCAAGGCCCCTGGGCGCGGCTCAGGCTCGCGGTAAAGCACACGTCCGCGAGGCGGAGGTCGGGACGCGCGAGCAGTTCCTCGGCGAAGCGATCGGTGTACTGCCCAAGCGCTGCCGCCGTACGGGCCGAAAGGGTGAACAACTCCCAGCCTCCCTCGGGGGCGGAGACTGCTTCGCGCGTCGGCGACGCTGGCGCCTGAGCGAGGACCACGTGGACGTTGGTCCCGCTGAAGCCGAACGAACTCACTCCCGCGATCCGCGGGCGCCCGTGCGCGGGCCAAGCAGTCCGCTCGCGGACCACCGCCACCGGGAGTTGCTCCCACGCGATATGCGGGTTGGGCTTTTCGAAATGGAGGTGAGGCGGCAGCTCGCCGTAGTGAATGGCCAGCGTTGCCTTAATTAGCCCCGCGATGCCGGCCGCCGCTTCCAGATGCCCAAAGTTCGTCTTCACCGACCCCAGCAGGAGCGGCTGGTCGGCGGGGCGGCCCGGGCTGAGGACCCGAGCGAGCGCCTCGACCTCGATCGGATCACCCAACGCCGTGCCGGTGCCGTGCGCCTCGACGTAATCGACGGCGGCGGGCGAGAGCTGCGCGGCCGCTAGTGCCTGGCGGATCACCGCCTCTTGGGCCGGCCCGTTCGGGACTGTCAACCCTCCGCCCCCGCCGTCCTGGTTGACCGCCGAGCCGCGGATGAGGGCGTAGATCGCGTCCCGATCCCGGAGGGCATCGGCCAGGCGTTTGAGCACGACCACCCCGCAGCCCTCTCCGCGGACGTAACCGTCGGCGCCCGCATCGAACGTGCGGCAACGCCCTCGCGGGGAAAGCATGCGGGCACGGGAAAAGGTGAGGGCCAGGAGAGGCGAAAGCAGCAGATTCACGCCGGCGGCCAAGGCGCAGTCGCATTCGCGGCCCCGCAGACTCTGGCAGGCCAGGTGGACCGCCGTCAGCGAGGAGGAACAGGCGGTATCGACGGCCAGGCTGGGACCCACCAATCCCAGACAGTAGGAGAGCCGGCCGGCCGCCACACAGAGCGAACCTCCTGTGCCGAAGTAGGCGGTCACGTCCTCCGGCGCCAGGCAGCGCGAGAGCAGTTGCGCGTAGTCGCAGCTCGAAATTCCCACGAAGACGCCCGTGGCACTGCCGCGCAGCTCCTCCCAGGCGACGCCGGCGTCCTCGAGCGCCGCCCACGTGACCTCCAACAAGAGGCGCTGTTGCGGGTCCATGCTGGTGGCCTCCCGCGGTGAGATCCCAAAAAAGCGCGCGTCGAAGCACCGGACATCACTCACAAAACCGCCGTAACGGGAGGAAATCTTCCCGGGAACGTCTGGGCGTGGGTCATAGAGGGCCTGCTGGTCCCACCGGTCAGGGGGCACCTCGGTGATCGCATCCGTCCCGGAGCGGAGCAACTGCCAGAACCGATCCGGGCTATCGGCTTGGCCGGGAAACCGGCAACCAATCCCCACGATCGCGATCGGCTCGCTCTTGGCGGCTTCGGTGGCTTCCAGCCGCGCCTGCATCGTGCGCACCGCCAGCAGGGCCCGCTTGACTGGTGAAAGCTGAGAAGAGGCGCTGTCGTCGTGCATCAGCGAGGACTAGACTTTGAGCTTCTTTAGCTCACCCAGAAGCAACTCTTCCGCCTCCGCCTCGGTGAGTTCGTCCACGGGGCGGACCGGTGACGGCAGGGCGGGGGTGGGGGCGGTGACCAGGGGTGCTGGAGTGACCGCCGGTGGTGGGGCGGTGGGTTGGGCTGGGCTTGGGACCGGCGCGGGCCCCCGCGGGGTCGGCGCCGGCACTTGGCCGCAAAGGAAATCCACCAGGGCCTCGATCGTCGGGTAGTTAAACACCGCCGTGGCGGGGAGCGTGCGCCCGAGCTTCACCTCGAGCCGGTTCTTGAATTCGACCGCCGAGAGCGAATCGACGCCCAGATCGAAGAACTTTTGCTGCGGATCGATCATCTCGACATCGCTCGCCCCGA
>JAJXTA010000343.1 GCA_021784265.1 bacterium
GGGCGGCGGGGGTGAACGCGCCGGTGACGATGCCTGGCACGCCTGGGGCGGCCGCTGTGGGGCCGTTGGTGTTGGTGCAGGGACCCGAGTGGCGGGCCGACCTCTGGTTGGTGGAACCAGGCGGGGCGTTGCAATGGGTGGTTGGGCCGGTGGGATTTGCGGCGCCGGTGCCGGGGTATTTTCTGGGCGGGCTGGTGACGATCCCGGGCACGGCGCAGGGGCAGTCGGTGACGGTGGTGGCGCGGGTGTATAACACCAATTACACCTACCAGGGTTTTTCCCAACCGGTGACGGTGACGCTGGGCGGGGACAAGTATCCGCCGGCGAACCTGGTGGGATTACAATCGTGGACCGTGCAACTGTTGGACACGTCGTTGAAGATCAGGGTGGCAGGGCCGCAGGTGACCTTGGCTTGGTCCACGAACCTGGTGGGTTTTGGGCTCGAGTGGAGCCCGGGTCTGAGTCCGGCGCAGTGGGTGGGAGTGACCAACGCGCCGCAAGCGAGTGGGAGCCAATGGGCGGTGACGTTGCCGGTGGGCACGGGTGAGGCCTACTACCGGCTGCGGTTGGGGCCGTGAGGCGGAGGGGGATATTGGTAGGGACGACCTCGGGGTCGTCCCCCTGAGGGCGGGGAGACCCGGGGCGGGAGCGGAGCTTGGCGGGCGTTGGGCTGGGAGCGCCGACATCCTTGGGCTCTTGCGCCAGCCCAGTCGAGGGCAACGGAGCCCGGGGCGAGAGCGGGGCGGTGGGTCGGAGGGGTGAAAGCGGTAGAGGACACCTGCCTATCGGCAGGCAGGACCGCACTCCCAGACGCTTCGCGCGGGCTGGGGTCGTTGGTCGGTGCGCCCGCGTGGGGAGTGCCCGAGGCCGGTCCCGGTCACAGGACCGCCAGGTAGAGTTGGCGGAGGTCCGCGGCGGTGACTGGGACGGCGTTGGTTTGGTGGCACGGGTCCTCGACGGCTTGGGCCACGAGCGCCTCGAGCTGTTCGGAGCGCACGCCGTGGTCGCGAAGCTTGGCAGCCAAGCCGAGGCCGGCGAGGAACTGTTCGAGCCACGCAATGGTACGCTCGTCCGCCACCTTGTCGGCACAGGTGACCACCTCCAGTCCAGCAGCCAGCCCAACGCGCCGGTACAAGCCGGGCCGGCGCTGGGCGATGAAACGCATGACGGCCACCAGACAGAGGGCGTTGGCCAGGCCGTGATGCAGACCACAGAGCGTCGAAAGGGGGTGCGCAAGTGAATGCGTAGCGCCGAGGTCCTTTTGGAAAGCGACCGCGCCCATAGCGGCCGCGACGAGCATCTTGGCCCGGGCATCCACATCGTGGCCGTCCCGGTAGGCGCGGGGGAGAGCCTCGGCCACGAGCCGCACGCCCTCCAACGCGATACCGTCGCACATGGGATGGAAGGTGGGGCAGGTGAACGATTCGATGCAGTGGGTCAGGGCGTCGGCGCCGGTGGCCGCGGTGAGCTTTGGGGGCAGGTCCAAGGTCACCGCGGGGTCGAGGATGACCAGGCGTGCCAACAGCTCGGGATGGAACACCACCTTCTTGCGCCGAGTGCGGGTGAGGGTGACGACGGAGCTGCGGCCGACCTCACTGCCGGTGCCGGCGGTGGTCGGGACGGCCACGAAGGGGGCCAGCCCGGTCCAATCGGCGGTCCCATCGAACTCCTCGAGCCGGAGGTCCGGCCGTTTGAGGAGCAGGCGGGTCGCCTTGGCCACGTCCAAGGCGCTACCCCCGCCAAAGCCGACGATGCCGTCGCACTGATGACGCCGGTAGGCGGCGGCGGCGGCGGTCACGTCGGTGTCCAGCGGGTTGGGCTGAACTTCGGCGTGGAGGAACCAGTGCTGGTCGCGGGCGTCGAGGCCGAGCGCGGTGGCCAACTGGCCAAAGGCGGCGGTGGGCGGCAACCCGGGATCGGTCACCACGAGCGGCCGATGGACACCCAGGCGGGTGAGGTTGGCGGGCAACTCGGCGAGCGCACCCGCGCCAAAGAGTGTCCGCGTGGGAAAGGAGAATGTAATCAGGCTCATGCGATATAATAGGTGACAAAGTTGCGCAGGATCGCGGCGGCCCAAGGCGTCGGCGCCAGATGATCCAACACGTGATCCAGATCGAACCCTACCCGCGTCCGCCACGTGGCCCGGCGCGGTTCCCAAATGAAACGCAGCGTCTCGGGGTCCGTCTCGGGGTGAAACTGCACCCCAAAGTACCGTTGCTCACGGTGAAAGGCCTGAATCAGGGTGTGGCGGCCCTGCGCGAGGAGCTCGCACCCCGCCGGCAGCTCGAGGACCGCATCCGCGTGGCTGGACAGGACGCCGAAGCGGGCGGGGAGACCGGCAAACAGGGGCGCGGCTCGCCCCGCCGGGGTCAGCTCGATGTCGATATTGCCCAGTTCGAGTCCAGCGGGGTGTCGGCCCACGGGGCCGCCCAACGCCCGGGCCAGCAGTTGGTGTCCGTAGCAGACGCCCAGGAAGGGAACCGCGCGTGAGCGGCAGGCCTGGATCACCTCGAGGAGGCGAGCGTTGATCGGGTCGTCACTCCAGGCGTCCCGGGGGGAGCCACTCAGGATCACGGCCCGCACCCCGTGGTCCAACTGACCCAAGACATCGTCGGTGGCACTGGCGGTCCGGAGAGTGACCCCGGCCAGGTCGGCCAGCCACCGAGCATACCAGCGCGGAACGTCGCGCCGGGGGTCAGCGGCCGGGGTGGTCGGCGGCCAGACCACCGCGTCGATGAGCAAAACCGGCTGCGCTTTGAGCTGTGGGGCCGCTGATGGACTCACGCGCCGGGGATTGTTCCTGAATCAGGCCTCAAGTCGAGCCCGTGTTTACCCATTGCGCCAGCGGGCAGCGCTGTTGCATGATCGCCGGCGCGGCGCGACATGAAAAACGTTGTTCTCCTGGGTAGCACCGGCTCGATTGGGACCAGCACCATCAAGGTGGCCGAGGACCTGCCCGATTACGTCCACTTGATCGGCCTGGCGGCGGGCAACAACGCCCCCCTGCTCTTGGAACAATGGCGTCGCCACCGTCCCGAGGCCCTTTGCCTCAACGACCCGGCTCGGGCGGCGGAGCTCCAGGCCGTCTTGGGCGGCGCCGCCCGGGTGTACTCGGGGCCGGAGGGGCTCATGAAGCTGGCCACTCTGCCCGGCGCGGATATTGTGCTGATCGCCATCGTCGGGACCGCCGGGCTGCAACCGGCGTTGGCGGCGATTCGCGCCGGGAAAGACATCGCCGTGGCGTCCAAGGAGATTCTGGTCATGGCCGGTCAGATCGTGATGGAAGAGGCCCGCAAACAGGGGGTCCGCGTGCTGGCCGTTGACAGCGAACACTCCGCGATCTTTCAATGTCTGGAAGGGCGGCCGGCGTCGGCCGTGCGGCGGCTCTGGCTCACGGCCTCGGGCGGCCCGTTTCGGACGACGCCCAAGGCGGAGTTTGGCGCCATTACGGTCGAGCGGGCGTTGCGGCATCCCTCCTGGGTGATGGGCCCCAAGATCACGATCGACTCCGCCACCCTGTTCAACAAAGGCCTGGAGATGATCGAGGCCCGCTGGTTATTCGACATCGAGATGGGCCGGGTGGGGGTGGTGGTGCATCCCCAGAGCGTGGTCCATTCGCTGGTAGAGTTCGTGGACGGCTCGCTCCTGGCCCAGCTCTCGACGCCGGACATGTGCCTGCCGATTCAGTATGCCTTGACCTATCCCCACCGTGTCTCCAGCGCGCGGGTGCAAACCAATCTCGCCAAGCTGGGCGCGCTCACGTTCGAGGAGCCGGACCTGGACCGGTTCCCGGCGGTCGAGCTGGCGCGCCGAGCCGGCGAGCGGGGCGGCACCGTGCCGGCGGTGATGAACGCAGCCAATGAGGTCGCCGTCACGGCCTTCTGCCAGGGGCGCATCAGCTTTCCCCAAATCACCGAGGCGGTGGCCAATACCATGGCGCGTCACGAGGCGGTGGCGCAGCCGACCCTGGAAGAGGTCCTCGCCGCGGACGCCTGGGCCCGCGGCGCGGTCGGACTCTAAGTCATTTGGCCTTGGCCTGGAGGGCGCGGAGAATCGCGAGGTTCTCCACGTCCTCGTGGAGGTCGGCCGACTTGGGGGTCTCCAAGCAACCGGGGGAGCGGCGGAAGCGCGGGTCGTTGACGATGTGGCGGAAGGCCTCGCGGCCGAGGCGGCCCTGGCCGATGCCGGCATGGCGATCCACCCGCGAGCCGAGGTCGGTCTTCGAGTCGTTGAGGTGGAACGCCAGGACGCGGTCCAGCCCCAGGAGGGTGCCCGCTTGGCGCATCGTGGCCGCCCAACCTTTCGGGGTGCGGAGGTCGTAGCCGGCGGCAAAGAAGTGCGCGGTATCCAGGCAGACCCCCAGGCGTTCCGGGTATCGGGCGCGCTGGAGGATCTCCGCCAGGTGCTCCAGCCGGTAACCGAGGCACGTGCCTTGGCCGGCGGTATTCTCCAGGGCGATCCGTACCGGCGAGGCGCGGGTGGCGCGGCAGACCTCATCCAGCCCGGCCACGATGTGCTTCAGCCCGCGTGGTTCGCCCTGGCCCAGGTGGGCTCCGGGATGGAGCACCAGGAAGGGCAGCTCGAGTTGGGCGGCCAATTCGAGTTCCTGGATCAGCGATTGGAGGGATTTGGTGCGATTGGGCGAGGGGGCGGCCCCGAGGTTGATGAGGTAGCCCGTGTGGCCGAACACGCTCGCCAGCTTGCCGCCCGCGCGCGCCCGGGCGAAGGCGGCGCACTCG
>JAJXTA010000344.1 GCA_021784265.1 bacterium
GCAGACGCAGGCTCATGCTGCGCCAAGCCTGATTCGTATCGAAATCGGCCCGCCAGCTCATCCGAAATCGCTGCAGCGGCGGGTCCGCGCTCACGCTGCCCTCCAGCGCCAGGCTGTAGCCGCTCAACAGGCCTACCCGTCCCTCCAGCTCCGCGTCCGCCGCCCCCGCTTTGCTGGGCGGGGTGGCTTCGCCCACCTTGGCCGTCCAGCGGCAGAACCCCACGCGGCGACCCTGGTGCAGAATCTGGAGCGAGGAATCATCCGGCGCGGTCAGGATTTTCTCCCACACTGTCGCCAAGGGTACGGGGCTGCCGCCGTCCGGGCCGTGCTCCATCTCCGAGCGCCAGAGCCAGAGGTTCATCACCACCCAGAAGAGCGTGACGAGCGGCAAGAAGAGGCGTTTGAACATGAACCCTAACGCGCCGGCAGCTTGAGCACCTGACCCACCTTCAGGTGGCGGACATCTACCCCAGGATTCGCCGCCTCCAAATCGGCCAATTTAAGATGGTGTTCGCGCGCGATGGTGAAGAGGGTCTCGCGAGGTTTCACGACGTAGGTGGCTGGCGGCGTGGCCGCCGCCGGGTGCAGGCTGGCCGCCAGGGTGGGCGTGGCGCCCGGCGGGGTCGAGACCCCCGGCTTCCCGCGCGCCGCCGGCCGGTTGGTTCGCAGGCTGAGGACGGGGGTGGAGACAGCCGGCGGCGCGAGCGCCTCCGCCTGGGCGGTGGTGTTCGAGCCAGCCCCACCCCCCGCCGCGCTATTGGCCGGCGGGGCGGCGGCCAACCGGGCTGCCGCCTCGCTCGCGGTGGCCTGGGCGATCCGATACTGCTGGCGCAGTTGCGAGTTCTCCGCTGTCACCTTGGCGGCGTAGTTCTGCCAGCTCAGCAGCAGTTCCTTCAGATGGGCGTTCTCACGGGTCACCTCCGCCAGCCGGGCGGTGAGTTGGTCGAAGTCGCGTTTGGCCTGAGGCGTCTGGGGGCCTAAGGGAACCGAGGCCGCCAGCTCCGTTTTACACACGGTAATGAACTGCCGCACCGTGTCCGCTTGTTTCCAGTCAGGCTTGAGGCGGAGCAGCTCCTCGAAATGGTAAATAGCGGCGGCGTAGTCCTTGACGTTTTGGTAGTAGATCAGCCCCAGCTCCCAGTGCGCGAGGGCGAGGCGAGGGTTGGCCTCCAGGGCCTTCTTGAGCGAGTCGATGGCGCCCGTGTAATTGTAGGCCGCCCGCTTGGCGCGGGCGTCGGTGATAAGGGGGTTGCGCTCGTCGTCCGAGTCGTTGCCCAGCGGCGGCAGGCAACCGCTGAGCCACAGACAGCCCAGCATTACCCAGCACGCCCGCCACCACGCCGACGAAAAGGTCATGACCGCAAGCTAGACGAAGGTGGTAGCTGGTGCAACGACGGAGCCGCGGCGGCCCGCGGCGGCCTCCGCCGCGGTGGCTTGACGCGGGCCGCAGGATTGGCAAGGTGGAGGCGGCGTGCGGTCGGATCCACCCACGGCGACCGACCTGCTGGTCGCTTCTTTGGCCAGGACTCCCGCCGCGCAGCGGCTGCGTCGGCGTGTGGAGAGGGGTGGCGTGTTGTCTTGGCCTGGTCTGCCCGAGTCGGCCCAGGCATTTACGGCCGCCTTGCTCCGCCATTGGTTTAGCACCCGCCCGGTGGTGGTGGTCACCGAGGGGCTCAAAGCCCAAGAGCGTCTCTACCAGGATTTGCTGACGTGGCTGGCCCCACTCGGTCCGCCGGCTGCGCCCTCGGCGCCGGCGGCGCGGTCCACCCGCTGCCTATTCTACCCCGCCTGGGAGACCTTGCCGCATGAGGCTCGACTGCCCCATGCCGACGTGATCAGCGAGCGGCTGGAAACGCTGGCCGCCCTCGGCGCCAGCCCGGAGCTCTCCCCGCACCCCGGTCCGGCGCCGGTGATCGTCACCGCGGTGGTCGCCCTCTTGCAGCGCACCTTTAATGCCGCGACGCTCCGCGCGCGCTTGCGCCACTTGCGCCGCGGAGACCGGCTGGACCCGCGGGACCTGATCGCCTGGCTCGAGGCGCAGGGCTACGCCTCCGAGGCGCAAGTGACCCAAAAAGGAGAACTGGCGCTCCGCGGGGGAATCGTGGACGTTTACCCGCTGTCGAGTCCCTGGCCGGTGCGCCTTGAGTTCTTCGGCAACGAGCTGGAATCCCTCCGCCACTTCGACCCCAACACCCAACGCTCGCGGGAGGCGATCAACGAGATCGTGCTCCCGCCCGCCGGGGAGCTGGGCTTGCTCCAGCGAGCGTTACCGTCCACGGCCGACTCGAGCGGCTTACCGCTGGAGGCGGGTGTCGCGTCCGTCGCCGCCCCTCCGCCCGCGGAGAGTCCCCCCGGCGCCCCACCGTCTCACGGCGCGGCGCCGGTCGCCGTGGCCACGCTGCTGGATTACCTGCCACCGGAAACCCTCATAGTCCTGTGCGAGCCGGAGCGATTGGCGGAGGTGGCGGAGCACTATGCCCGGCAGGTCCCGGTCGCGGATCCGTTCTTCGTGGCTTGGCCGGAGGTCCAACGGCAACTGGTGGCCAGCGGGCTCACGCAGGTAGCCCTGACCGAGGCCGAGGGGCCGCTCGACCCGCCCGGCGGCGCCCTGGCGGAGTCCGTCCCGCCCCGGCTCCAGACCCTGGACGCCTTTCGACCACTGAGAGACCGCGCCCCGGAGCCCGAAGTGGCTGAGGTCCAGCGGCGGGGGTTCTTCACCCAGCTCCACCGCTGGCTGCGGCAAGGTTATGCGGTGCACGTCTTCTGCAACAACGAGGGCGAGCGGCAACGCTTCGATGAGATTTGGGACGGCTACGGTTTCGAGCCGTCGGCGGAGCCGCTGGTGTCCCGGAGCCCGGCCTCCGCTGCGGCGAGAGCGGCCACCGCTGCGGTGGCGGGGCCGAGGGAGGCTCCCGCCGAGGGCGCCGCCGACTACGCTTCCGAACCTGCCCCGCCCGAGCCGTTGGTTCCACCTCAGCCCCGAGGCGGCGGCGCGGGCCAGAGTCAGGAAACCTCCTCCACGCGGCTTGACGGGTCGCAACGACCACACACTCACCTCGGCACGCTGGCGCGCGGCTTCCTGGCCGAGGAGGCCAAGTTAGTGGTGGTAACCGACGCGGAGATTTTCGGCCGGTATAAGATTCAGCGTCCACGCCGCCTGACCTCGCCGCACGCCATCGCCGCGCGCACGGCGTTCGACATCAACTTCGGCGAGCTGGAGGAAGGAGACTATGTGGTCCATCTGCAGCACGGGATCGGGCGCTACGTGGGCTTGCAGCGGCTGCCCGCTACCCCAACCACCAAGCCGGACGTAAGCGCGCCCGCCGCGGGTCAGGAGTGCCTGGTCATCGAGTACGCCTCCCGGGAGCCCGCGCAACCGGCGCCTCGGCTCTACGTGCCGGTGACCGAGGCGCATTTGGTCAGTAAGTACGTGGGGGCGAGCAAGGCGCGTCCGCCCCTGAATGTTTTGGGCGGGGGCCGGTGGGCTAAGACCAAGGCGGAAACCGCGGCGGCGGTGCGGGACTTGGCGGCGGAGCTGCTCAACGTGCAGGCCGCCCGCGCCGCTCAGCCCGGTTTCGGCTTCCCGGCCGACACCGCGTGGCAACGGGAATTCGAAGGAGCCTTTTTGTTCGAGGAGACGCCGGACCAATGGCGGGCGATTCACGCCACCAAGGTCGATATGGAAGCGCCTCGGCCGATGGACCGGCTGATCTGCGGGGACGTGGGCTTTGGCAAGACGGAGGTGGCGATACGGGCGGCTTTTAAGGCGGTGTTGGCGGGCAAGCAGGTGGCCGTCCTGGTCCCCACCACCGTCTTGGCCCAACAGCACTTCAACACCTTCCGCGAGCGGATGGCGGATTATCCGATCCGGCTCGAGTTGCTCTCGCGCTTCCGCACCCGGACGGCCCAGCAACGGGTGATCGCGGGGCTGGCGGCCGGCGCCGTGGACGTGGTGATTGGCACCCATCGCCTGGTCCAGAGCGACGTGCGGTTCAAGGAGCTGGGGCTGGTCGTCATCGACGAGGAACAGCGATTCGGGGTGATGCATAAGGAGCGGCTCAAACGACTCCGCACCCAGGTGGATGTCCTCACCCTGAGCGCGACGCCGATCCCGCGCACGTTATACCTGGCGCTGACCGGAGCGCGGGACATGAGCACCATCGAGACCCCGCCCCAGGACCGGCTGCCGGTGGAGACCATTATTGGGCCGTATGACGAGCGCGTGATCCGCGATGCCATCCGCCGCGAGCTCAACCGCGGCGGCCAAGTCTTCTATTTGCACAATCGGGTTCTGGATATCGACCTAGTGGCCCAACGGCTCGCGGCCCTGGTCCCCGAAGCCCGCCTCGCCGTCGGCCACGGCCAGATGCAGGCCGACGCGTTGGAGGAGGTGATGACGGCGTTCGTCAACGGCCAGGCGGACGTCCTCTTATCGACCACGATCATCGAAAGTGGCATCGACATCCCCAATGCCAACACGATCCTCATCGATCGGGCCGATCGCTTCGGCCTGAGTGACCTCTACCAATTGCGCGGCCGGGTGGGGCGCTATAAGCACCAAGCCTACGCCTACCTCTTCCTGCCCCGTCACGCCGGGGTGCTGGCCGACGCCCGCAAACGGATCAACGCCATCAAGCAGTTCTCCACCCCCGGCAGCGGCTTCAAGATCGCCATGCGCGACCTGGAGTTGCGTGGCGCGGGCAACCTC
>JAJXTA010000345.1 GCA_021784265.1 bacterium
CTCGACCACCGGCGGCGGGATGGTCGCGTGTCTGGGCCGCATCGATCCCGACCTGGTCCACTTGGTGCCGCCGGCCTCGAGTTTCCCCGTCCCGCCACCGGTCGCCGAGGTGCTGGTCAAGGAAGGGGACCACGTCACCCGCGGGCAGACGGTGGCGGTCATGGAGAACAAGGAGCGCCTCGAGACCGCCTGGCACGCCGCCCAAGCCCAGGCGCAGGCCGCCGAGCGCCGGTTGGAACGAGTCAAAGGCCCCGTCCGCCAAACCGAGATCGCGGCCCAGCAGGCGGAAGTGGAACGCTTAGGCGCGGAGGTCGAACTCGCCCGCAAAGACCACGCGCGCAACCAGGGTCTGCGGCAAGGGTCCGCCATCACCGAAGCGGAGTTTGATCGCAGCCGGTTGCTGGTCGAGGCGCGCGAGAAGGCGTTGCTGGAGGCGCAACTCCGGCTGAAGAACCTCCAGGAGGCACAGGCGGTGGACATCCGGATCGGCGAAGCGGAGCTCCAAGCCGCCCAGGCCCAGGCCCGCCATGCCGAAGCCGAGCTGCAGCAGGCCATCGTCCACGCCCCCTCCAACGGGGTGATTATCCGAATCTACGCCAAGCCCGGCGAGCGGATCGACACCGACGGCTTGCTGGCCCTGGCCCAGGTGGACCCGATGTATGTCACGGCCGAGGTCTATGAGACCGACGTGCGGTACGTCCAGCCCGGCCAGCGGGCCGCGATCACCTGCCCGGCCTCGCCGGAGGCCTTCACCGGCGTGGTCGAGGAGGTCCGCCGCCAAGTCGGGCGGAACCGGGTTTTGGACAACGACCCCGCCAACATCGCCGATGCGCGCGTCGTCGAGGTCCGCATCCGCCTCAACCCCAACACCTGGTCCAGCCGCCTGATCGGCGCCCGGGTGACGGTGCGGATTCAACGCTAACGGCCGGCACCGGCAGGCATCATGGCCGACCGCCCTCTGAAGCTTCCGCTGGCTTGGTTGCAGCTCAAGTGGGACAAGCTCCGCTTGGCCGCGGCGGTGGCGGGCATCGTCTTCGCCGTGACCCTGATGCTGATGCAGATGGGTTTCCGGGACGCCCTCTTCGTCGCCGCCGTCCAGTTTCACGAGCGCTTGACGGCGGACTTGGTGATCATGAGCTCGAAGTACGAGTTCCTGGCCACCACCCACCCGTTTACCGAGCGCTATCTCTACCGCCTGCTGGCCCTCCCGCAGGTCCAATCCGTGGCCCCGGTCTATCTGGGGGTCGCCCGGTGGCGCAATCCGCGGAATTATCGGGAGATTCCGATCTTCATCTTCGGGCTGAACCCCGAGGACGACTATGTGGACCTGCCGGGCATCCGCTCGAACCTGGCCCGCCTCAAACTGCCCGACGTGGTGTTGTTTGATGTCGGGTCCAAGCCCGATTACGGGCCCGTCGAGAAAGAATACCGCGCCGGCCAGCGGGTCACGGCGGAGGTGGGCGGGCGGCGGGTCGAGGTGGATGGCCTCTTCTTTCTGGGGCTATCCTACGGGGCCGATGGCAACCTCTTCACCAGCGATCTGAATTTCCTGCGGGTGATGCCCTACCGGCAACAAGGGCTGATCGATCTGGGGTTGGTCCGGCTGAAGCCCGGGGCCGACGTGGCGCAAACGGTGGCCGCCGTGCGCGCGCAGTTGCCCCCGGAAATGCAGGCCATGAGCCGCGCCCAATACCACGACTACGAGGTCGGCTACTGGCACGAGCGGACCGCGGTCGGTTTCATTTTCAACCTGGGCGTGGTGGTCGGGTTCATCGTCGGCGCGGTCATTGTGTATCAGATCCTCTACACCGATGTGACCGATCACCTGGGCGAATATGCCACCCTCAAGGCGATGGGCTACTCGGACCGGTATCTCTATGGCGTCGTGGTCCGCCAGGCCCTGGTCCTGTCGATCCTGGGCTTCATCCCCGGCTGGCTGATCTCGACGGGCATGGAGATCCTCACCCGCAAAGTCACCCTGCTGCCCGCCTATATGACCTGGGAACGCGCCACCACCGTCCTGGTGCTGACGGTGGGGATGTGCGTCGGCTCGGCCATGATCGCCATGCGCAAGCTGCGCGCCGCCGACCCGGCGGACGTTTTCTGACCATGGCCAACAGCCCCGTCATCGCCATCAAGGGCCTCAACCATTACTTCGGCGAGGGGGCCCTGCGGAAACAGATTCTCTACGACATCTCCTCCGATTTTTATCCCGGGGAGATCGTGATCCTCACCGGCCCCTCCGGCTCGGGCAAGACCACCGTCCTGACCTTGGCGGGCGCGTTGCGTTCCGTCCAGGAGGGCAGCGTGACGGTGCTCGGGGTGGAGCTCAAAGACGCCAGCAAGACCACCCTCGCCGGCGTGCGCCAGAAGATCGGGTTCATCTTCCAAGCCCACAATTTGCTCGACGCCCTGACCGCCCGCCAGAATGTCCAGATGACCGTCGCCCTGCACGGGCCCGTCGCCCAACCGGAGGCGGACGCCCGGGCCGAGGCCATGCTGCAAGCCGTTGGCCTGGGCCAGCGGATCGATTATTACCCCGACCAACTCTCCGGCGGCCAGAAACAGCGCGTCGCCATCGCCCGCGCCCTGGTCGGCCAGCCGCAAATCATCCTCGCCGACGAACCGACGGCGGCCTTGGACAAGAAGTCCGGGCGCGAGGTGGTCGAAATCCTCCGCACGCTGGCCAAACAGCAAGGCACCGCCATCTTGCTGGTGACGCATGACAACCGGATTCTGGATATCGCCGACCGGATTTTGGCCCTGGAGGACGGACGCATCACCTCGTTCGCGACGGGCCTGAACGCCAGCGCCGGCCAGATGCTCAACAGCCTGGCGGGCCTGAATCGGCGCGGCATGTTGATCCCCCATTTCCAGGGCCTGGACGCCGGCCAGTTCGTCCATCTGTTAGAGGAAACCACCCACGAGTTGGAGCAACTCTTGCGCACGCTGGACCTGTCCCGGCAGCAGGTGACCGACACCATGCTTGACCAGGTCCTGGTCGCCTCGACCCTCAAGATCGTCGAGCTGCTCGAGGCCGACCGGGCCACCATTTACTTGGTCGAAGCCGAAAGCCGGCAGTTGCGCTCGAAGGTGGCCTTGCACACCGGCGAGGAACCGTTGGAGATCGTCATCTCGATGGACCACGGCGTGGCGGGACACGTGGCCCAAACCGGCGAGGTCCTGAACGTGCCGGATGTCCGCGCCGAGCGGCGGTTCGATCCCAGCATCGACCAACGGACCGGTTACCAAACCCGCAATATGCTCTGCATGCCCATCCTCCGCCGGGACGGCACGGTCTTCGGCGTGGGCCAGTTGCTGAACAAGAAGAACGGCGGCGCCTTCACCGCCGCGGACGAGAAAGCCTTCCGGGAGCTTGCGCGGCCCTTGGCGCTGATTCTGGAGAGCTGCATCCAGTTCCGCAACCCGGGCGGCGGTTCCGCCCCGGCGCCCGCCCCTCCGGGCTAGGTCCATGCCGCTCTCCTTGGATTCGGGCCAGCCCTGGGCCGGGAAGGTCGGCGCCCCCTCCTTGGAGGCGCTGGCGATCACCCCCGAGTCTCTCGGCGCCCCGGCCTTTAAGCGCGCGCACGGCGTGCGCCTGGCCTACGCCAGCGGCGCGATGTACAAAGGGATTGCCTCCGCCGACTTGGTGATTCGCATGGGCCAGGCCGGGTTGCTCGGCTTTTTCGGCACCGGCGGACTGCGGCTGGAGCGGATCGAGGAGGCCATTCGGCGCATTCGGCGCGCGCTGCCGCCAGACCGGGCCTTCGGGATGAATCTGCTCTGCAACCTCGCCAAGCCCGAGATGGAAGAACACACCGTGGACCTCTTCTTCCGCCACGGGATCGAGCGGATCGAGGCGGCGGCCTACACGCACGTCACCCCCAGCCTGGTCCGCTACCGCGCGCGCGGCTTGCGGCCCGGGCCTGAGGGACCGGTCGTGCCCCACAAAGTCATGGCCAAAGTCTCCCGTCCGGAGGTGGCCGCGCAGTTCCTGAGTCCGGCGCCGGAGCGGATTCTGCAACGCCTGGTGGCCAGCGGCGCCATTGCCGAGTCAGAAGCGGCCCTGGCGCGAGCGGTGCCGATGGCCGACGATCTGTGCGTCGAAGCCGATTCGGGCGGTCACACCGATAACGGGGTCGCGTTGACCTTGATGCCGGTGATGCTGGGCTTGCGCGACGAGGCCACGCGCACGCACCAGTACCGTGAGCCCGTGCGGGTGGGCGCCGCCGGGGGCCTCGGCACCCCGCACGCCGTCGCGGCCGCGTTCATCCTGGGGGCGGACTTCGTCCTGACGGGCTCGATCAACCAATGCACGGTCGAGGCCGGCACCAGCGAGCTGGTGAAGGAGCTCCTGGCCGACGCCAATGTCCAGGATACCACCATGGCCCCGGCCGGGGACATGTTCGAGATCGGGGCCAAGGTCCAAGTCATGAGCAAGGGCGTTTTCTTCCCCGCCCGAGCCAACAAACTCTACGAGGTCTATAAGCAGTACGACGCCCTGGAGCAGATCGATCCCAAGACCCGCGAGCAGATCGAGAAGCGTTATTTCAAGCGCAGTTTCGAGGAGATTTACGCCGAGACCAAGGAGTATTACGCCCGCCAAGCGCCGGAGCAGCTCGAACGCGCCGAGCGGAATCCCAAGGCGAAGATGGCCTTGGTCTTCCGTTGGTATTTTGTCCACACCAGCCGCTTGGCGATCAAA
>JAJXTA010000346.1 GCA_021784265.1 bacterium
TAGATCCCCCGATGATGCGGATGGTCGAGCGGCCAGTCGCGGGTGAGGACCTCGCCGTGCAAACCGTAGAGGGGATGGATGTAATCGCTGCGGGCCCTGGCATAGATGCGATTGGCGGGGGCCACTTGGTCCAGTAACGCCCCAGGTTCGACGGTGCGATACTGATAGGTCAGCACCGGGCGGTCTTGCTCGCTAATCTCGACGGCACCACCGTTGACCTTGGCTTTGGCCTGCATGACGGGCGGAAATGGCTCCCCGCGGTCGCCCACCCCGAAAGGTCGCGAGCCGGGTCCCAGCCGCGGCATCAGCATCACTCCCCGCGCCCCCGTGGGTGTCAGTTCCCACTGGACGGGGAGGAGCGGCACCTGCGTCTCGGGCGGCGCTGGCGACCGATCGACCACGGCCATCGTCCCTTTTTGAACCGACTTGCGGCTCTCCGGGCTCAGGGAAAGAGACAGGGCCACCGGCGCGGCCGTGTCGCCCAAAAGACCACTGCGGTCATCGATCACTTGCGTCGGGTCTCCCGCGCCGAGGCACACCCGCCCGAGGAGGCAAGTGAGCCCGACCCCGAGCAGGACCGCCATCCAACCTGCGCCGCCGGTGCGCGGGCCGCCCGGGAGCGACACACACCGCCAGCTCTGCCCGCTCGGGAGAGAACCAGGCACCGCATCGGGCCGTTGGCGGCCATCGCGCACGGCGTATCTCCGGCCGTCGAGGAAGCTCACCGCCCCGACCCGCCCGGCTCGCTGGGAACCCTGTCCTGTTAGCGCCCGGGGGCGGCGGGTAGATCGGGGCGTTCTCATGGCTTGCGCGCCAACTCGGTGAGCGCTCCCTCGGCGACGAGGCGCACCGTAACGTACTGGTTGGGCTGGAATGGCACCTTCACCGCCGTCCCGGTGACGGCCAACCGCGTCTTATTCACCTCGACGCCATCGCAGAGCCAGGCCTTCTTCACCCGCAGGGTGGGCAGGCGCAATTCCGCTTCCCCCGCGTGCCCACCAACTTCGCGGAAGCGCAAGATGTAGCCGTCCTCGTCTTCCGCCCCCTTGAACGTGACCATTTGGAGATTGGGCGCCTCCAGGCCGAAGAAGGCGCCGCTGCTGGGTGGCAGAGGCCGATGGACGTCGCCCACGCGCGCCGAGAACGTTGAAACAAACGGATAGGCCAGCACCGGCGACCGGGTATCGGCGTCGAACCGGGCCAGTGCCTCGCGGTCCAGGCCCTGCCCGCTCGTGAGGACGTAGCGGAAGCGGAACACCCCACCCTGGCTGGCGCGGTAGTTCGTGAACCAATAATTGTGCATCACGTAGGAGAAGAGATGGCCGTTGGTGATCGGGAGGTAGCGCGGCCACTTGCCGCGGTTGATGTCCGTCAGCGTCACCAGCGGCGCGTCCGGGGTCGCCCAGGCGACGGCGTAATCCCCGTCGCGCATCCGCACCAGGTTCTGCGGCGTGAACCACTCCCGGCAGGCGCCCGGCAACTGGTCCTCGTTGGGACGACACCAGCCGTTTTGAATCTGGTAGGCGAAGGCCGGATGACGGGCGGCGAAAGGGAAAGCGAAATAGACGGCTTCCTTGGCCCGGGTCTCGTCCTTCTCGACGGTGTCGAGGATCTCGACCCGCTTCACGGCGTCATAAACCCGATACTCACACCGGAGCGCCGGCGTGTTGGTCGCGCGGGTAACCACGGTGAGCCGTTCGCCCAAGGCCGTTTTGACATGCTCGACGATCTCCGCTCCCGCCGGGGAGTGGAGGGTGAGCTGGGCCGGCGGAGTGCCGAAGGTTTGGTTGAGAATCAACGAGCCTTCCCCGCCGGTCACATAGACGTATTGATTGAGCTTGTAGGGGGCCTGGAGATCCACGAGTTCCCGGTGGGCCTCCTTATCCCACAGGCTCTTGATGCCACCGGTCTCGCGGTCCACGGTCAGCCGGTAGAACCGGCTCTCGATGGTGTCACCCGCGGCGGGCTGGTTGGCGGGGAGGTCGGGCGGATTCAGGGTGCGCAGGGCGTAGCCTTTGTAGCCCATCGCCGGCACGTCGGCCGCCAGGAACCGCACCCGCCGCCAGCCGTCCTTGGCGACCACCACGTCCAGCGGCACGGGTTTCCCAGTGCTCAAGTCCACCAGGTAGCGGCTCTGGTCGATCTCGACCTCCAGCGGGGCGGTGCGGGGCCAGTTCTGCCAGTTGAACGCCAACACGGTGTCGCCTTCGACGGCGATCTGCTGGCAGAGGCGGTTGAAACCCCGGGCCAGGAGGTTGCGGGCATCGAGATTGGCGCGGGTGGCGTAGCTCTCTTTGATCTCCCATTGCCGCTGGACGAACTCGCGGTCGGGCTGGCTGACGCTGTTGTGCGCCCCCCAGGTGTGTTCGTCGTAGAACATGACATTGCGCCAGGCGCCGCGGAAGTCCTCGGCGGGATAGCGGTTCCGGGGATCGAACACGGTCGCCAGGGCCGCCGCCGTCTCGGCCACGGGCAACAGATCGTGGCTCTGCCGGTTCAACGTGGTGGCTTGGGCGCTGGAGGCCACCCCGTCTTCCCAGTACGCCCCGGCGTCACCCCGGTACACCGGCAGCCGGCTGCCGAAATGCCGCGCGATGTACCCAAAATAATCCGCGTCCGACGCCACGATAAGTTGCGGATAGGCGTAGCGTTGGTTCCATTGCTCCACCAGCTCGGCCTCGCCCGTCTCGGGAATCGCCGCGTTGTCCACGTACGCGCCGTAAATCATCACCGCATCGGGCGCGTAGTCGGCGCGCAGGAACCGGGTGAGGAACTGCGGCACGCTGGTTTCCAGGTAATCAAAGTTGGCGCTGCGGTTGACAAAGTCCGGCCCAGTCAGCCGTTTCCACTGCGTGTAGCTGCGGGCGTACCACATGAAGATGCGCTCCCCGTTCATCCCCTCCCAATAGAACGGCGAGTCCTCGTTCAGGCTGCTGAAGTGGAGGATGGGGGCGCGGGTCTGATTGCTGCCGTTGGAGAAGGCCTTGATGCCGACATCTCGCAACAGCGAAGGGAGGAACCAACTGTGCGACGGCGCGTCGGTCAGGCAGGCGAAATCAAAGTTGCTCCCGTGCTCCCGATGGAGGCGTTCGGTGAAGTACATCGCCCGATAGAGCTCTTCACCGGAGCAGACCCCGGTCATCAGGTTCAGATAGAGGGCGTTGATGGTAGCGCGGCCCTTGGCGGCCCAGGCGAAGAACTTCTGGCGGTAGGCCGCCGGCCGGCAATCGAGGTAATTGTCCACCAGCCAAGCCGTCTCGAAATTGAACTTGTAGAACGGGAACCGGGCCATGATGCCCAGGGCAGTGTCGGTGTTGCGGTTGTCCAACTCGTTGACGTGCGGCTGAAGATCGGTGTAGCCCACGTCGTTGTGGACCTTCGGACAAATGAAGACCTTCCATTGCTTGGCGGGGGTGAACGCCTGCGTGGTATGCGTACTCACCCCGTCCAGCGTCACGGTCACGTCGGCCGTGGTCGCCCCCAGGCTGGCGGGCACGGCCACCGGGACCCGCAGCACCCCGAAATCATAGGGGTCGCTCGTAAACGCGGCGGTGAGGGTGGTCCCGCCGACTTGCACCCGGGCTTCACCCCGCGCGCACCGCGTCTGAAACGGCACCACCACATCACAGCGCTCAGCCAATTGGCCGTTGGTCCGGGTATAGAAGAGGCTGGGTTCGAGCCGGGCCGGCGGAACGGCCGGGCGACCGGCGCGACGAAAGCTCAGGGCGTCGTAGTCCAGTCCGCCGATCCCCAGGGGGATCAGGGTGAGGCGATTGCCCGCGGGTTTGAGCCAGGCGCCGGGGACGTTCACCACCAGGTGCTGCTTCGCTAGCAGCATGGCGTTGGCCTCGTTGCTGTCGCTGCTCGCCTTGGGCTCGTGGCGTACGGGGAAAATGCCCTGCCGCTCGTTGACCCGGACCTTGAGCCGGGCCGGGGCGCCGGCGGGATAAATCAGGTCCAGCACCAGCTCATAGTCACCCTCCGGCGCGCCCGGCAGGTCGAACAAGATCGAGTAAGGCTTTTCCCCGGAGCTGGCGGCATCAAAGCCCACCGAACCATCCTGGTGGCCGGCGAAGTCGCGGCTGGGGACGCTCCGCCCCACGGTGTAGGTCAGCTCCCGCCGGCTGCCGGGGGCGAATTCAATCGCGCTGCCGTCCGGCGTGCCGAGGGACCACACCACGGATTCGAGAGGGGCGGCGGCCTGGCCCAGCGCCGCGCCCCCAACCGGGGCCAGCGCCAGGCCCACAATCAGGAGCATGTTGAATGGGGCGTTTCGGCCTGGAATGATCTGCTTCATAAAATGCGGCGTCACGAGGCGGGACGCGCCGGGGAGCGGACGCGCGACCGCCATTGCCAAATCAAGCCTCCCGCCAGCCCCAGACCGCCCAGCCCGACCAACGGCCAGACCGCCGGGAGCCCGTGCGCAACGGGGACCACCGCGCTCGGAACAGGCGGGGTGCGGAGGTCGCCCCCGGGCGGCGCAAACGTCACCCGCGGCGACTGCATGTCCAGGCGCGCCGACTGCGTGCCGCCGGGCCGCCGAAACGTCACCTCCGTGACATGCGAGCCGCTCGTCAACGTCGCCAGCGTGGACTCCACGGTGAGCGCCCGCGTGCGGGCGTCCACCCGGTAGTGGGCCCGAAGGCGGATATGGTGCGTGTCGAAGTCCGCGATCAAGCCAAACACCTCCGGCGGTACCGCGTGG
>JAJXTA010000347.1 GCA_021784265.1 bacterium
CTCTTCCGATCTGAGAGGTCCGCGGCGACGCAGTCGCCGCGGTAGCCCCGGAGGTTGTGGAAATCACCCGACCTAAAGTCGTCCACCACCACGAGCGACGCCTCCGGATACCGCGCCTGCAGGGCCAGGGTCAGATTCGCACCGATGAACCCGGCCCCGCCCGTCACCAAGATATTTCGCACCCGACCAGAGTACCGCCTTTGGCGGGGGAGTCAACCGCGCGCATAACGCCCCCGCAACGCCCCGTGCGGGAGGAGTGACGGCAGCGTGAGCGCGGCGTACGGCGCCCGAAGCTCGGCCAAGCCGGACACCGCGCGGCTTCCGCACCCCTACAAAACTTTGTCCCGATCGGGACAAAGTTTTGTACTGCCGCTCCGGCCCTGGATTTAGACGTTGCTCGCCGAACCGGAGGGAGTACAGTCTGCGTGGAAAGAGGACCGTGCTATGGACAATCAAGTCTTGTTCAAGTTCATCGAGGAAATCCGGCTCGAATGCCGTTTCGCCAAACTCGCCTACGAACAACTCCGTTCTTGCGGCCCAAGCTGGGATCCGGAGCGAACGTTTCTGGCCGCCCACGCCCTGCTTACCCACGCCGCCAACGTCAGCCGCCTTTTCTGGCCCGAGCGCCCCAGCTCCCAGGCCCGCGGCGAACGCCTCCGCGCCGAACTCAGCGTCCCCGACACCTCCCCCCTCCGGCAGCAGGACTGGGCGCGAAAACTCGCCCAGTCCGACGCCCATTACGAAGACTGGCTGAACAGCCTGGAGCGACCAGGCTACGCGGACTTCAACGTCATGGCACGGGGCACCATGCAGGGCTACAAGCAAGACCGCTTCCAACGCGACCTGGACCCCGAGACGGGCCGACTCGTCTTCCGCGAGGACACCTGCGACCTGCGCCAACTGGCCGAGGAACTACATCGCCTGGAGGGGCGTGCCCAGGCGTGGTTCAATACCCACCGGCCCTGGTAAACCCCGCCCTGCTGGGGTCGCTTGCGGCCCGCCTTCGTTCCTCAAGGCCGAGCGTAGTTGCCCTGGTCGTCTCGGTCGTTGTCTCCGTCGCCGTGGCCGTGATCACCCCGATGATCATCGTGGTCGCCGGAACGGAAACCGCCGTCATCGTGGCTGCCCACCACCCCGCGATCATGATCACCACCACGGAGCAAGCCCCCCAGATTGCCCCGGTCGCGCCCATCCACGTGATTGCCATCGGGGCTCGGGCCGGGATCATGCAAACCCGCGCCGGGCAACCGCGGCGCACCGACCAGCCCGCTGCCCGGATTCCGGGCGCCGTGGCCATCGTGATCACCGCTGGTGCTTAGGGCCGCCTGCACCGCCGTCGCGATGCGCCCGGCGAAGGCCGGCGCGGTGCGGGAGGCGGCGGCGGCGATCGCGCTGGCAAAGTCCGGCGCCAACCCGGCCGCCGTCCCGGCCAGGCCGGGCGCGTCCTGGGGTAGCTCCGCCACCAAGGCCGCGACGGTCGCTGCCAAGGCGCCCGGCCGGGTGTCCGCCACGACCTGGACCAAGGCCTCGGCTTCGGCGCCCTGCTGGCTCGACGGGGTCTGCGCCAGGAGCCGCGCGGCCACCGCGGGGAGCTCGGCCCGGGAGGCCCGCGCCAAGGCGCCGCGCGCCGCCGGACTGAGCACGACGCCCGCCGCCGCCCGGCCGGTCGCCAGACCGCTCATGCTCCCAACTAACAACATAGATAACACCAACTCACTTCGTATCACGTGCATACAGGCTCCTGCTCTGAGCCCGAACCCGGGCTCGGTTAGGTTTTACTCTGGATTCGTTTTCGGTCGCATTCCTCCGAGCACACGGTATGCCAAGCGCGCCCGGCGACGGCTCGGGCGGCTCAACTTCTCCCGTGATCACGGCTCGCCACCGCAAAAAACCAAGCCGGCGACCCGCTGCCAAGACCAGGGAATTCGCCCCCAGGGTGGCGAATTCGCCGCCGGCCCGCGGCGGGAGTCCAACGGTTGGGTGGAGTGACCAATTCTTGGTGCGGGAACGACAGCAGGACGGGGGTGGGTCCCCAGGCGAGCGGCGCGTTTGGATGGGGTCGGTCACCACTGCACGCGCCTTGAGCGGCCGGGGAGTGTACCGAAAGCGTTCCGCTTTCGGAGCAGCCGGAACATCGCACCGGCGTGGGCTTCGAGGCTTTGGGGGGCGAACCAAACGCCGGGCGGGTATCAACCGCCGACAACGGCGGAGGGGCCGTCGAGTCTCCCTGACGGTGCTTGCCGCCACCACCGGGGTGCACGCCGCCGGCGGCCCTCCGCCGGGCAGCTCGCGGGAGCCGCCGCCCTGAGCTTAGACCCGCGGGCGGGAGGTCAGGGGATCGCCGATGGTGCCGGCGCCAGGGAGCATAGCTCCCACCACCGCCAGCAGTTCCTCCAGCGAGAACGGCTTGCGCAACACCCCATCCGGCCGGGTGTGGACGTTGCGCATGCCTTCACCCGTCCACCCCCCGCTGATGAGGATGGTTTTGAGGGTCGGCACCAAAACTCGACAGCGCTGGATCAGTTCGATGCCGGTCATCTCGAGCATGTGAAAATCGGTGATCAGCAGGGCAGGTTTGGGCTCGGCCAACGGGAGGCTGGCCAAGGCGCGGACGGGATCCTGGAAACACTCCGCGCGATGGCCGGCCCGCTGCAGGCACAGAGACACCATCCTGGCTGTGTTCTCGTCGTCATCGACGACATAAATGAAGGTGTTGTTCATACCCACGTCCGCCGCCGCGCCCTCCTGGTGGCCGACCGGCTCCCGCACCATTCGGTTCGGGAATGGCCATCCACCGGGCACCCTGGAACACCTGTGTCGGCAAGCCCGGAAGACTGCGCTGAACGGCTGGTAAAACGGTATTCAACCATGCCGATAGGCTGTTGACAAGCGCGATTTTAGCGTGCCGCGCCGGGCCTGGGCGCTAGCGCGGGTCGCGGATGACGAGCTGGGTGACCCGCTCGAGAACCCGGGCCAAGCGGACCGCCGCGCCCTTGAGGCTTTGCTGAAAGCGCAGCAGGGCGAGGAGTTTCGCCGGCTGGAGGGCCAAGGCGAGGGCCAACCGCGTGTAGTTGATGGTGTGGGCCGGCGTCAGCAGGCGGTTGAAATCCAGCGGCAGATCGTCGGTCGCCCCGTCAGAGATCACCCGAATTGTCGCACTCGGCACCTGGCGCTCGTGACAAAGCCGGCGGATGGGCTCCGACTCCATTTCGACGGCGTCGGCCCCGGTGGCCTCCCTTACCACGCGCTTCTCGGTCGCGGTGGTGAGGACCCGGTCCAGGGTGTGGAATCGGGCGGCTTGGGCGCCCGTGGCTAACAAGCAGGCCTCCAGTCCCGGCACCGGATCGGCCTCGAAGACCACCGTGCCGCCTGGCAGCCCCGGGTTGAGGCCGCCGGCAAAGCCGCTCGTGACGACCAGGGCGGCTCCCGTCGAGGGCAACGCCGCCCGCAGCGTTCGCGCCGCATTCTGCCGCCCCATCCCCGTCCGCAGAATCCGCAGTTGTGGCACGGCGCGACAAACCCGCCGAAAGGGCGCGGCCTCCGCCTCCACGGCGAAACAGACGATCAGGCTGGGCTCAGGCCGGGTCATTTCGACGGGGTGCGGCGAGCGCCGAGGGTTGACACCCTTCCCGTTCCTGGAGCAAGACGCGAAAGGCGCGCCCAAGGTGATCGGGGTGAGTGAGGGTGTGAAACTGGCGAACCCGCGTCGGGGTCCACACCGGGAACCGCCCGGGCAGGGCCGCCGTTTGACCGAGCAGCCCGGTCAAGAACTGCCCCTGGGACGTCAGGGTCAACGTACGCAGCCCTTCGGCCTCTCCCGCGGCCTGGAGGGCGGTGAAATCGAGGTGAGCCGTCAGGTCTTGTTCCCCGGGTCGGTCCAAGAGCCGGTCAGTTTGCCGGTGACCGGCATAGGCCCGCAAGGTCCCGCGCGCGCGCGCGGGCGCGAAGCACTCGGCCTCGATCAGACCGTAGTCCAAGGTGAGCAGGTGGCCGCGGCGCAGCGACCGAGCGGCCCGCCGCCACCAAGCGACAGCCGCCGGGTTAAACTCGACGGTGAATCCCTCCGGCAACACCGCTCCCAAGGCCGGGGACGGCGCGGGCGGCAACGCGGCCTGGGACCGCACTTCTCGGGGCGTGGCCACGTGCCGCGGCTCCCGCCGCTCGTCCTCTCGCTCCGCTTGGCACTGAGCCCGCGCACTCTCCGCGCTCCAGGGCAGCCGTACCCAAGTGAACTCATCGCTCACCAGCCCCACCCCCCATTCGAACCAGCGTTGGCCGGCGGAGTCCCAACCCAGGCGGTGGACCGGCAGCGAGTCCAGCAACTCGTTAGCGAAGATGACTCCGGCCACCCCGAGAGCAGGCAGCTCGTCCCAGGTCGCAAACCACCGCACCCGCGTACTCCATGTCCCCAAGCGTTCTGCCTGCCACCCACGTCGGGTCGGCGAAGGCTCGAGGATCCAATACTCCAATCGTTCCAAGGCGTCCGGTTCCCGTTGCGCCAGCCCGCCCAAGACGTCCGCGGCCAGCCGGCCGTCATGGGCTCCGGCCTCGAGGATTTGCCACGCCTCCCCTCCCGCCGCCCGCGCCCAGCCAGCGAATTGGAAAGCGAGCAGGTCACCAAACACGGCCCCCACGCTGACGCTGGTGTAGTAATCGCCCGCCCGCCCGAGGCGTTCGCCCGCCCGCTCGTAATAACCCGCAGCG
>JAJXTA010000348.1 GCA_021784265.1 bacterium
GGCACCGGCGTACAGTTGGGCGCGGAAGCCGGCTCCGCTGAGAGGCGTGCTCCCATCGGTGTCCAGCACCGGGGCATCCACGCGGGCGGGCGGGAAGAAATTGGCGAAGCGCACGGTGGCGCCGGGTGGCAGTGCATTGGTGACAGTAAGCTGGGCTGCGAAATCCCAACTCAAGCCCACGGCGTCGGTCACCAGGAGTTGATAAGCGCCCGACATGGTCGGTTCGGCGTGAGGCAGGAGCAGCAAGGCGTTGGTGGCGCCGGGGAGGTTCACGCCGTTGTACTGCCACTGCAGATTCACCGGCAGGTCGCTGGCCACGGGCGCGTCCAAAAACGCATCTTCACCCGAGAAAAAGACGGGATCACTCGGGCCACGGAACATGGCGGCAGCCGTGTGGACCTGGAAGGGCTGCAAGCCGGTCAACGGGGCCGGAGGCAGGCCCGCGCCGCCGGCGAACGCCGTAAAGGTCCCTGAGATTCCCAGACTCCCTTTCTGGCTCACCGCCTCCTCGAAGCTCGCCCCGTTGGCCGCCTCCCAAACCCGGACCTGCAGAAAAGCCAATACACCCGTCGGGACGTTGGGCAGCGTGACGATTGGGTTCGTGGCATAAGTATTCCAATAGCCCGGGTCCAGGCTGTCGAACGGGACGGGGCTGCCGGCCGGCGCGAGGTTGTTGGTGTCCAGCCCGGCGTAGAGTTGGGCCACGTATTGTGGTCCGGGCAACCGTGTGCGGCCATCGACGTCCACCACGGCGGCATAGACGCCCATGGCGGGCACCCAGTTGCGGAAATCGACCAACCCACCCCCGCCCGCCGGGACCGCTTGGAGGGTCGCGGGGTTGCTGACCAGCGGTCCAGCGGCATTGGCGACCACGACGCGGTACGTCCCCAGGTCGGCCGGTTGGACCGCCGGAAGCCATAGGGTCGCGTTGGTGGCGCCGGGGATGGCGTTGCCATTCAACTCCCATTGGTAGGTCAAGGGGGAGGCGCTCTCGACCCCGACGCTGAAATAGGTGGGATGGCCGAGCACGGCCACGCGCTCGGCAACCGGGCTGCTGAGCGTCGGCGCGTAGGCCAAGGAGAAGCTCCGCAAGCCCGTCAACTCCGCGGGGAAACTCGGCGGCGAGCCCGCCCCGCCGCTGGCGACCGTGAACGCGGGCGAACCGCCCACCTCCGCCCCACTGGCGAACGCCTGCTCGTACGTGGCCGCCGCTGCGCTGGGCCAGACGCGCACTTGGACCCAGACCGGCGCCCCCGGCGCCGCGTTGGGAACGAGGCGCGTCGGGTCCGGCAAAGCATCCCAGTAACCCGCCTCCGGCCCGGTCAGAAACGGGACCGCCGAGCCGACCGGGGCCAAGGTGTCGGCCGTCAGGCCCGCATAGAGCTGGGCCAGGAAGTTGGTCCCACTCAGCGGTGTCCGGCCGTCTCCATCGTACACGGGGGCATCGACACTGCCATCCGAAGTGCGGTTGAGGAAACTGAGCGAAGCCCCTACCGGCACGTCATTCACGTAGAGGACCGGCTGGAGTTCGATCGAACCGCTAGCGTCGCTCACCACGACGGTGTAGGCCCCGGCGTTGGCCTTCTGCACTTGCGTCAGCACCAGCACGCTGTTGGTGGCCCCGGGAATGTCCTGCCCCTGAAAGCGCCACTGGAACCGCCACCCCAACCCGCTCGCCCCGAGCACTTGCAAGCGGGCGGTGCCGCCCACATAGGCCGCCTGACTCGCCGGCGGTGAAATCCCCCCCAGCCCTTGGATCAGGTGAAAGCTCTTCAGTCCCACGAGGTCCGCCGGTACGCCTGGTGGTTCGCCAGCGCCGCCTGTCTGCACGGTGAAGATTTCCGAGGTCCCCACCGGCGCCCCAGCCGCCAGCGCCACCTCGAAACTCACCCCCCCGCTCGACTGCCAAACCCGCACCTGGACACTGGCGGGCGCCCCGGGCGGCACCGCGAGGATCTCCCGCGTCGGATCGCTCGCCCGCCAATACCCCGCCAGGGCGTTGGTGCCGAAGGGAGCGGGCGCACCCACGGGTAGCAGGGTGTCGGCGCTAGCGCCCGCATACAACTGGGCCACAAACGCCGCACCCGCCAGCCGGGTCACCCCGTCCACACCATACACCGGGGCGTCCAGCCCGTCGGCGGGCGCCCGGTTACTGAAATTGACCATGCCACCGCTGCCTGCGACCGCCGAGGCCGAAAGCATTGCCGCCCAAACGAGCGCGGACGTTCTCACCTGCCAACCCAGACACGCTGCTCGCATCCTCATAAGTACCTCCCAGTCCAACGTTCGCCGCCAAGCGCCGTCGCGTCCGCCCGCGTCGAGCGGGCGCGGTCCGCCGGTTCATGGCCGGGGCCCTGTTGAAGCCTCCCAGGGCCAGGGGCGGTACACGGCACGGGCCCTGAGTTTAACGTTGGCTGTATGATACACCCCAAACAGTGGAAGTCAAGGGCGATCTTCACCCCCGCGATCGCGCTTAAAATCATTCCTTACGCCCAAGGGTCCCGGCTCCTTATTCGGACCTCCACCCTTCCCGCAGGCGGCCCCGCCTTGGTTAGCGGGGTATCACCCGCTCGGCAAAAACCATGCCACGCCAATCCGCTCATGCCACGGCGGCGGAGCCGCCAGCGAGGCAGTCTGATTGCACCGACTGCAGGCACCTGCGGTCCCGCGCCCCTTCCACCAGCTCGGGCGATAGCGGCGGGGAGCACCACGCGAGGGGGGGGCATCGTGCCGCGGGCGGGGCATGTCGGAGAAGTTTACACTGCCGCTGGCCGCCAGCCGGATTACGCAAGTGCTTGGTTTGCAGATTGTCACCAACCATGAAACACATCATTAGGCACATGTCGCCGGCCTTGGCCGTGACGGAAAGGTTTACACTTTGGCAAGCAGCGGGTGCGTGCCGCGGATGGGGCCACCCAAAAGCGTCACATGTTAGTCATTGGAGGCCAACATGTTGGTCTCGTATCCCCGGATGCGCTCACCGTTGGCATGAGTCATGCTAAGCAACTGGCACGTTGATCACGCGATGATTGCCCCACGCGCTGCCGCATGAGTATGAGTACAAGCGGCACGCCAAACCACGTCCGCCGCCGCCGATTATGAAGCATCGTATTTTTCGCGCATCGTCGGTCGTTCTCGGTGCCGCCTCGCTGGTGTTGGCGCCAGCCCGGGCGAATTTCACTGAGATCAACCTTACCCCACAAGCCAACGCCGACATTCAGACCTATACCGGTGGCTCCAATTATCAGCTTGGTGGGACCACGCTAAATGTGGCCGGTGTGCCCTTCGCGTTGGGCCAGTACGATACTTCGTCAAATCCAACTGGTGCAGGCACGACCGGCGTGGTGCAATCCGGTGGGGGCGACACGTTGTTCACGTTTCTCATGGCACCCAACACGTCGGCGACCGAGGTGTACACCCTCATGAACACCGCTTGGGGGAGTTCCGGCACTGATGAGGCCAACATCATTGTCACCGGCTCGCATGGAGAAACCGCCACGCTGGACTTGGTCGAAGGGCAGAACATCCGCGACCACTATAATGATGGCTTCGTCAACACGCTGACTGACAGCTCGGTCATCTCCACGTACTTCTCGGCTGGATCAGTGGCTCCGACCGGCAGTGACCGTTTGGACCGCCAGCAGTTGGTCCTTCCCTCGACCTTCAGCGGCGACACCATCTCCTCGATCACGTTCCACGCCCTGAGTGCCAGCTCTCCCGCCGGGGCTCCGTTTCTCGCCGGGCTCACGCTGGCGAACTCCAACACCGTCCGCGATGATCCGTCACCTGTGGTGCCGGTCTTGGCTGCCTCGGCGCTGCTGCTCGCGGCCCGGTTCTTCGAGGCCAGGCGGACCGTGTGCGAGTCACGGGATTCCTGAGCGATTTGGTTGTGAGGCGCCGGTGACCGCCTAACTCGCTTGGGTGCAGTCCAAGCCATTGCACCCGTGCTGGCGGGGCGCCAATGATGATGCGCCGATGCCGTTGCGGTCAGCGTGAACGTAGCAGCACCCAGGGCCCCACGATCCCCTCGACGAGCCAGAGGCAGCCGAGCCTCTGCCAGCCACGGGTGAGCATCCCTTGGTCCGGTCGTGGACAGACGCGCGCGAGTTGGCCGCGAAAGCCCGCTACCTCCTCCCCCGCCTGCTCGCACGGTGGCGCGTGGCCCCGCGGGTGCCGTCGAGTCTGCAATTGGAGCCGACCAACGTTTGCAACCTGCGCTGCCTCTGTTGCTCGACGGCCCAGAGCGCCCGTCCCCCTGGGTTCATGCCGCGGGAGCTATTCCAGCACCTCGTCCGCGAGGCTGAAGTCCGGCGGCGGTGGGGCATCGAGGTCGCCGATCAGCGGCCGCAGCGGGTTCAGCGTCACGTTGCCGTTCTGCTGATAGGCGGCGTTCTCCAGCCCGTGCCAGTCCTTTCCCGCGGCCAGACGCTCGAGCGAGCGTCAGGCCCTCCCCTTCGCCACGACAAACGACCTCCGCCCACTCGGCGCATTCCCCCCGGCGCCAACGAGGCATGGATGCAGCCAGAATAAGACGATAGAGCCGCGAGGCAACCGCGATTGGGGGTTCAGCGCTACCGCCAGCCCGAGGCACGGGATCGAGGCGGCACACCTGGGAGCGCCAGCATTCTTGCCGGCGGCGTTCTCTTACTCAGCCCTCGGCACTGCCGGCACGGCGTCGCCCGCCGCCCGC
>JAJXTA010000349.1 GCA_021784265.1 bacterium
TTGTGGCGTTTCTTGCGGAAGTATCCGGGCATGGTCAAGACCGAACTGGCCCAGTCCTTCAGCAAACAGCGGTTCTGCCGTTCCCTCCAGCGGCTGGTACCGGAGGTGCGCCCCGAGGACCTCGAGACGGGCGGGGCCGGAGTGCGCGCCCAAGCCCTGAGCCCCACCGGCGATCTGGTCCAGGACTTCCACCTGGTCGGCCGTGACCACGCCCTCCACGTGCTCAACGCCCCGAGCCCGGCGGCGACCGCCTCGCTGGCCATCGGAGAGCATATCGCCGGCACACTGTTGTAGTTGCCCGCCGCCGGCAGGGGGTGTGGGGTCCTCGCCCCCACCAGCCGCGCCAACGTGGGGCTTGCCGCCGCCTCGTTCTTGGCGCACTCTTCCGCCCGTAATGCAGTTGATTCGGGACATCCATGCCGCCAAGCGGGCCGAGGGGCGTCCGCTGGTTTCCTTCGAGTTCTTCACGCCCAAGACGGCCGAGGCGGAACAGGCCCTCTTCGCCAAGGCCCTGCCGGCCCTCGCGCGCCTGCGTCCCGATTTCTGTTCGGTGACCTACGGGGCCGGCGGCAGCACGCGGGACAAGACCCTCTCGATGGTGGACCGCATCCAACGTGAACACCGCCTCCCGGCGATGGCCCATCTGACCTGCGTCGGCTCGACCCGCGAGCAGATCTCCGAGCTCCTGGCCGAAGCGCGGACGCGCGGCATCCATAACATCCTGGCCTTGCGCGGGGACCCGCCGGCGGGGACCAGCGGGTTCAGCCCGGTGGCGGGAGGGGTGCGCTTCGCCCACGAGCTGGTGACGCTCACGCGGGAGCTGGGCGGGTTCTGCGTGGGGGTCGCCGGCTTCCCCGAGGGGCACGTCGAGTGCAAGGAGGGCAAAGCGGTCGATTGGCAGCGGCTGAAGGCCAAAATCGACTGCGGGGCGGACTTCGTGATCACCCAGCTCTTCTTCGACAACGCCTTCTACTACGAGTTTCGGGACTACCTGACCGGGCGACTGGGCGTGACGGTCCCGCTGATCCCCGGCATCATTCCGATCTTAAGCACCGGCCAGATCAAGAAGTTTACTTCCTTATGCGGCGCGACGCTGCCGTCGGCTTTGGTTGGCCGGCTGGAGGCGCTCGGCGATGACGAGGCGGCGGTGACCCAGTTTGGCATCGACTTTGCCAGTCAGCAATGCGCGGAGCTGCTCCGCCAGGGGGCGCCGGGGGTCCACTTCTACACCTTGAACCGCTCGTCGGCCACGGGGCGGATCCTGCAGAATCTGGGCTTGGCCTCGCCCTCCTGAACGGGACCACTGTATGTATCTCACCGGCATTGGCGATGAAGCGGCGGCCACCCTCGCGGGCCAGATTCGGGCGACGAAAGAGTTGGGCTGGCAGAGCCTCGAGGCGCGGAACGTGCGGATCGGCGGGTTTCCCGCCGCCAATCTGCATGACGTGACCGAGGCGGCGTTCCAGCAGGCGGTGGACGCCCTGGAAGCCGCGCAGATTGGCGTCTGTTGCTTTGGTTCGGCCATCGCGAACTGGGGCAAGAAGATCGACGAACCGTTCGACGCCTCCTTGGCCGAGGCGCGACGCGCCATCCCGCGGATGCAGCGGTTGGGCACCAAGCTGGTGCGCCTCATGAGTTTCGCCGTGCGCGAGGGCACCGAGGACCAGATGGAGGCTGAGCGCTTTCGGCGACTGCGGGAGCTGACCCGCATGTTCCTGGATGCGGGGTTGCAGCCGGTCCATGAGAACTGCATGAACTACGGGGGCATGGGCTGGCCGTTCGCCTTGAAGCTCCTGGAAGCGGTGCCGGGGCTGATGTGGGTTTTCGACACCGGCAACCCCTTGTTTAACGCCGACCGCAGCAAGCCCCAGCCCTGGCCCAAGCAGGACCCGTGGGAGTTTTACCTCCACGTCAAACCCTTCATCCGCCATGTCCACATCAAGGACGTGGTTTGGGATCAGGGCAAAGGAGCGCCGGTTTACACCTTCCCGGGCGAGGGGCAGGGGCAGGTGAGGAAGATCCTCAAAGACCTGCTGGCCAGCGGGTATGATGCCGGCATCTCGATCGAGCCGCACATGGCGGTCGTGTTCCACGACGCCACGGTGACCGCCACCGCCGAGGACCAGCGTGCCAACTATGTCGAGTACGGGCGTCGCCTGACGCGCCTGGTCGCGGAGATCCAGGCCGAGCTCGAGGCGGAGCGGGCCGCGGCGAGCCGTTGACAGCGGGAAGGCGCGCGACCTGCGTCCCACCGCAGCGCCGGATCGGGAAGGTCAAGGTGGCACACGGCCGGCCGCCAAGCCCGGAGGTGACCTGCCGAGCCGCGGGCGGAACCAATCCTTTTTCGTGGTGTTCAAGGCGTAGGTGAGCTATGGTGTACAGGTGAAACGAATGTGGCGCTGGGCGATCCTCGCGGGTGGGATTGTGGCCGTGTGCGGCAGTCTCCGTGCCGTCACGTCCTCGACGAATGCCGTCGCCGCCGCCCGGGCCGAAGGGGCGGCCAGCGTGAGCGCCACCGCTCCGTCCGGTCCCTACCAGGACATTCCGAGTCGAAACGCTTTTGGACTGAAGACACCCCCGCCCCCGGCGCCGCCCCCCGAAGAAGGGCCGGTGGTCACCCCCTCGGCGTTGAAACTCACCGGGATTACGACGCTGCTGGGCCCCAAAAAGGCGATGTTCGTGCTGGCCGAGCCGGGCAAGCCACAGATCCAGTCTGAGATGCTCGGGGAACACGAACAGGACGGCTCCATCAGCAATCTGGAGGTGTTGCAGATCGATGAACGAGCCGGCGCGGTCCGAGTCAAGTACGGGAACAAGGAATTGACCTTGGACTTTGCCAACAACGGCCTCAAGCCCGGCCCGATCCAGGCCCCGCCCGCGGGGGCGCCCGGGCGGCCTGGGTTGGCGCCACCACCGCAACCCACGGTGTTTAACCTGGGCAACGGTCTGCGGAACATCCCTTCCCGCCCGAACCGCCTCCAGCCGCAGGCCAGCGGCGACGGCTACAACCGGCTGCAGCCGGTGGTTCCCGCCGCCACGCCACAGCCCGCTTATGGGGGGGCGCCCGCTTACGTGGGGCAACCGACGATGGGTGGGGCCAGCCCTGGAGTGGTGACCGGGGTGCAGGCGGTCAACCAGCCAGCCTCGGAGCCCAACCAGGTTATCGGTCTGAGTCCGTATCAGCAGCAGTTGATCATGGCTGCCCAGCAGCAGCATGCCCAGCAGCAAGGCATCCCCATGCCGCCGATGCCCCCGATGAGCACCCCCGGCCGGTAGCGGCGCTGGCCCGCCTCAGCGGATTAGCCGTGGGGCTGCCGCTCGCCCGCGGACCAGGGCAGGGGATGGAAGGTGATTCCCACCGGGGCGCGGGCCGCCAAGTCCAACTCCAGCGTGTAATACCCGCCGTCCTTGAGCAACTGGCACCCCGCCAGCGCCGGGCATAAGCGGACGCGGAACGGACCCCAGAGCCGGGCATCGTGCAAGGCCCGGCTCATCCGCCGGATCGAATTGCCCAGGCACGACACCGTCGGCATGCCGGCCAGGAGACGACTTTTCCAATAGATCAGCGGGGTGTGGAGATGGCCGATGATCGTGCACTCCACTTGGGCTAGCTTCGCGCGGACCGTCTCTTCTTGCCAGAGGAAGGGCAGGGCGGTGGGATCGTGACAGAACAACAGGACTCGTTGGTACGGCGCGAGGTCGGCAAAGGCCCGAGCGATTTGGCCTAAATGGGTGGCCCGCAGCGCCTGCCACTCCGCCTGTTCCTCCGGCAACACCTCCGGCGCATAGACCGGCAGCGCGACCAGCGAGGAAACCACCCCAAACAGGCGGTAGTTGCCCAAGTCCCGTTGCCAGAACGGCTCCAGCCCCAGTTCGGCTTGGGCGCGCCGCCAACTGGCCAGCCGTGGCCCGCCCCGGCCGCCGAACAAACTCATTTTGCCCAGCTCGTGGTCGCCGTAGGTGGCCGCCATGCGGCCCGGAAACCGGGCCCGCAGGCGGTCGAGGCAGGCCGCCGCGCTGGCGCAAGCGGCATCGTCGCACACCCCGATGAACGCGCTGTCGCAGGAATAATCCCCGTTGGCCACCAGCCAATCGGCCCCGTCCGCCTCGCGGAGGAACCGGTCCAGGAGTTCGTTGTGGGCGAAGGGATCGCGCATCCAGAAGTAGTGCCGGAAGGTCCGCGCCAGCAGACGCAGGGCGCGTTGGCGAATGACCGCGGACTCATGGCGGCGCCGCGCGCGTTCGGCGTCACCGGCATAGTGAATGTCGCTGACCACCGCGACGGTGCAACGGGACGCCATACCTCGAGGTCAGGAATCCAAGCGCGCCCGGTGGCGGCGGCGGGGCGGGAGACGGTCGAGGGTCCCGCCCCCGCCCGGCGCGGTGGCCCGGGCGGGAACAAGCGCTGGGACTGCGGACGGCTTAATATTTGGGCACCGAGTGATCAATCTCGTCCGCCCAGGCGCTGATGCCGCCGCGGACGCTCTTGACGTATTTGAAGCCGCGCTCCTTGAGGAACTCGACCGCCTTCAGGGAACGTTTGCCGCTCTTGCAGTGGATGTAATAGGTCTGATTGGCGTCCAACTCCGTGAACCGCTGCGGCAACGAACCCAGCGGAATCTGCGGCACGCCGGCAATGTGAGCGATCTGGTACTCATCAGGGTCCCGCACGTCCAAGGCTTTG
>JAJXTA010000350.1 GCA_021784265.1 bacterium
CGCCTTCGAAGCCCAACTTAAGCCCGAGCGCCCGCCCTTGCTGGCGGGCGGTCACAATATCGATGGCCGAGTTGATGACGACGCGGGTCTCGTTGGCCATGGGTCAATCCCCCTTGGCCTGGAGATTCAGAAACGCCAGCCCTTCCTCCAGGTCCAGGGCCGTTCCCACCCCTTCCAGCGTCAGACCCAACTGGACCATGGCAAAGGCCACATCCGGCTGGATCCCCACGATCACGGTCTCGGCCCCACGCAGCTTGAGCATGTGGGCGATGGTGCGCAGCGTGCGGGTGGCGAACGAATCGATCACGTCCAACACCGTCACGTCGATGATGACTCCACGGGCCCGGAATTGCCCCACCTTCACCGCCAAGTCATCCCGCAATTGCAGCAAATCGGCGTCCGACAAGACGGACTGGATGCTGGCGATCAGGTAGTCGCCCTGCTTCAGGATTGGAACATGCATGGGCCGCTCACGCGGTTTGTTCCCGAGCGAGTTCGGTCGTGCTGATGACTTTGTAGCCCAAGAGGCGTTCCGCCTCCTCGATACCACCTTGGAGGTCGCCCACGGCGTTCATCTTGCTCAGGTCCACCCCGATGGTGACCAAGGTCTGGGCGATTTCCGAGGAAAGACCGGTGATGATGACGCTGGCGCCCATGAGGCGGGAGGCTTCCACCGTTTGCACCAAGTGGTTGGCGACGGTCGAGTCGATGGTCGGCACCCCCGTGATGTCCACCACCACGACCTTGGCGCGGTTGTTGCGAATGCCCCGCAGCAATTGCTCGGTCAACTGCCGCGCCCGCTGGCCGTCGATGACGCCGATGATCGGCAGGATCAGCAACCGCTCGCGCACCTGGAGCACCGGGGTCGAGAGCTCGCGGATGGCCTCCTGTTGCTGGCGAATCACGCGCTCGCGCTCCTGCACGAAGCTCACCGCGACCGTGTTGGCGATGCGGTTGGCCGCCGGTTCATAGGCGTCCAGCACCCGGTTGAGGAGCTCGAAATCGGCCTGGTACTTCTTGAAGAGGGAGCGCCCCAGCACGTCGCGCAAGAGGAGCACGATCCCGACGACTTCGTGGGTCTCGACACCCCGCGGGATGATGCGCTCGGAGAGGTTCCGGGCGTAGGCCTGGAGGGCCTCGACACTGCCGGTCTCCAGCACCTCGACGTAGTTGTCATACACCGAGGTCGCTTCCAGAAAGATTTCGTCCTTGGTCATCGCCGTCAGCAACTGGGCGTCGGTGATGCGGCGGGCCCATTCCTCGCGCAGTTGGGTGCGGTTTTGCCGCAGGTGGGCCACCAGCTCGCGCAGCAGGGCAACGCTGGAATCCACGGCCAACGCCGGGGCTGGGGTAATGTCTTTGTCGGTTTTTCGCTTCATGGGTTGGATTTGATGGTGGGACGGGGACCGGGTTCGGTATCGCGCATCCTAAGCTACATCATAAACATTTATGTAACGTCGCCAGTTCTCTCCTTTCGGTCGCCGGGGCGATATGGGGTAAAACCCTACCGCCACCCGGCCCACCGCGGCCCCGCCAGCCCGGGTTGGCGCCGCAGGCTCGCCCGCGGCGGCGGGTCCAACGCGGGCCGGGATTCTCGTGGCGGCGAGGCGTACGGCGGCCGGGTGCCCGCGGGCGGCGGCGGGGGGGTGTAGGTGCCGGCAAAAAAGGCCATGCTCGCGGCTTGGGCCATCGCGCGGAGGGCCGGGCGCACCGGGGGTTCGCCCCGGCCCGACCCGTCGCTCCGCGCCGTGAGCACCCCCAAGGCTCGGGGCTTGGCGGCGCCCCGCCGCAGGGCCCGCGTCAAGAAGCGCTGTTGCGCCGCGGTGAGTGTGAAGTCGGTGCGGACGGCGAACAGGACCACATCGGCCCAACCCAACTCGCCCAGGGCAACCGGGGCAACGGCGGGGCTTTGGAGCAAGTCGAAGCGCAAGAGGTTGTGGCTCAAGGACGAGCCCCGCGCCAATCGTTGGTCCAATTGCCGGTAGAGCGCCATCGCCTGCAGCCCTAGGGCATAATCCTGGTAGATCATCAAGACATGGCAAGGGTCAGCGTCGGGGCGGAAAGACCCGGGCGGCCACGGGGATGGCCCCGGCTCCCGGACGGGGCGCGCGGGGGCCGGGGCTGCCGCGCGCAAAGTGTCATATCGCATCAGGTTCATTAGGTAGCTTAGTCTAGGGCGAAGGGAGAGGTTTGAAAGTGGGTCCCGGCCCCATCCGCGGTGGTGCAACACCCCATAGCGCTGCCGGCGAGGTCGGCTTCACTGGGGCTATGTTGCGCCTCATCCGCGATGGGCGGTGGCGGGGCTTGGCCCTGCTGGGCGCCCTCGGCCTGGTGCGGGGCCAAGCGGCGCCACCGTTTCGGGACCCAGCGGCCCTCACCCTGCCCCAGCCCGGCGCCCTGGCCCTGATCATCCTAACCTCGAATCTGGTCGAGGTGACCCGCATTAACACCAAGCCCCCGGCGCCCGCCCCGGTCCCGAACTGGGACTGGGTCGATGCCCAGGGGGGCCTCCATCTGCCGCCCGCGAACGAGTTGGAGGTCAGGGTGGGGGGGCGGCTGGTGGCGGTGGGCGGCCTGGGGTTCAAACGGCGGGTGCTTTACGCCCCGCTGCGGCGGCGCGATTTGCGGCTCCGCAACGCGCTCTACCTCCGCTTGGACGGGGCCATCGCCGCTGGGGAGACGGTCACCGTGCGCAACCCCGCCGGCCGCCTCTGGTCCGCCACCCTGAGCCTGTCGGCGGTGGCGGACCCGTTGCGTTTGAGCCCGGCGCTCCACGTCAACCAGGTGGGGTACCTGACCGACGGGCCCAAGGAGGCGATGGTGGGCTATTACCTGGGGAGCCTCGGCGAGCTGGAGGTACCGTTCCCCCAGCGGTTCGAGCTGGTGGAGGCCGCCTCGGGGCAGGTGGTCGCCCACGGACCGCTGATCCCCCGCCCCGACCACGGTTTCCCCTACCACTGTTACCAGCAGGTCCTGGAGGCGGACTTCACCACCTGCCGGACCCCGGGCCAGTACCGGCTGCTGGTGCCCGGGTTGGGCGCCTCGTTCCCGTTTTTCATTGGAGACGGGGTGGCGGCGGCGTTCGCGCGCACCTATGCGCTGGGGCTCTACCACCAACGCTGCGGCACCAACAACGTCCTGCCCTTCACCCGCTTTACCCATGCCCCCTGCCACACCGCCCCCGCGGAAGTGCCGACCCCGGCGTTCGCCGCGGTGCAACATTTCCTGGCCGAAGCAACGGCGGATACCGCGAACAACCCCCGGCAGACGGCCCCGCGTCTCGATCGGGTCGAGGCGTCCCTTTATCCCTTCCGCCGGCAAGGCCGGGTGGACGTGGCCGGCGGGCATCACGATGCCGGGGATTACAGCAAGTACACCATCAACAGCGCCGCGTTCATCCATTATCTGGTCTTCGCGGTGGATGTGTTTCCGGGCGTGGCGGCCCTGGACAACCTGGGGCTGCCGGAAAGCGGCGACGGCAAGAGCGACCTGCTCCAGGAGGCCAAGTGGGAGGCGGATTTCCTGGCCAAGCTGCAGGATACCGACGGCGGGTTCTACTTCCTGGTGTACCCGCGGAACCGGGCCTACGAGCAGGATGTGCTGCCCGACCACGGGGATTCGCAAGTGGTGTGGCCCAAGAACACGGCCGCCACCGCCGCCGCCGTGGCCGCCCTGGCCCAGTGCGCCTCCTCCCCCTGTTTCCGGCGCCAGTTCCCCGCGGCCACCCGCCGCTACCTCGAGGCGGCACGCGCGGGGTGGGCCTTTCTCCAGCGCGCGCTGGCCCGCTATGGCCCAGAGGGCGCCTACCAGAAGATCACCCACTACGGCAACGACTTCATGCATGACGACGAATTGGTCTGGGCCGCCTGCGAGATGTTTCTGGCCACGGGCGATCCCGCCGCGCATCGCCAACTGCTGCTCTGGTTCACCCCCGCCTCTCCCGCCACGCGCAAGTGGGGTTGGTGGCGGCTTTACGAAGGTTACGGCTGCGCCGCCCGCAGCTACGCCTTCGCCGCCCGCTCGGGGCGGGCGCCCCGGGCGGCGCTGGACCTTGACCTCTTGCTGGCCTGCGAGCACGAGATCGTGGCTGGCGCCGACGACCAGTGGCGCCGGGCGCGCGACAGCGCCTACGGCACCAGTTTTCCCCTCGAAACCAAACGCGTGCGCGGCGCCGGCTGGTACTTTTCGACCGACCGGGCGTTTGATCTGGCGGTGGGGTGCTGCCTGGACTATCCCCCGCGCAACGATCCCCGCCCCCGCTACTTGGCCGCACTGCTGAGCAACCTCAACTACGAAGCGGGCTGCAACCCGGTCAATGTCTGCTACCTCACCGGCCTGGGATGGCGACGCCAACGCGAGATCGTCTCCCAATACGCCGAGAACGACCGCCGGGTCTTGCCCCCCTCGGGCTTGCCAGTGGGCAATCTCCAGAGTGGATTCGGTTGGCTGGACCTCTACAAGCGAGAGCTGGGGGCCTTGAGTTACCCACCCGACGGCGCGCTCCACGCCCCCTATCCCCTCTACGATCGCTGGGGCGACAGTTTCAATCTGCAGACGGAGTACGTCATCGTGAACCAGGCGCGGAGCCTGGCCACCGCCGCGTTCCTCATGGCCCGCACCGACCGCCGGGACCAGCCGTGGCGGGCGGCCCCGGCCACGATCCTCGGTCTCCCGCCGGTCGCG
>JAJXTA010000351.1 GCA_021784265.1 bacterium
ATTTCCGCCAGCAATGACCGTACCGACTCAATGTTACTCTGATCCAGGGCCAGCGCTGTCACGTCCAGCCCCTGCCCGGTAAACGCCTCGCTGATAGGAAATTTGATTTGCCGGGGGTGCTCACGGGCGGCCTGGGGGAGGAGCGGACGGCCCTGGGGGTGGGGGGTTACGGTGCGCAACGGCACGTGCTACAAGTGCTTGAACTGCGGGAATTCGATGGGGTGCAGTTGATATGAGCGGGGAGGGGAAAGGCGGAGAACGCAGGGAAGCACCGACGGTGACGTTGATGGTCAGGGAAGACGAGTAATGGAATGCGGTCGGCCGCTCCGGTGGTGGGTGTGAACGGGGCGTAACCGAAAAACGGGCCAGGGTTGGCCGACGATCCGCTTTTTCTCCCTCCTCCTGCCCCCTGGGTCACCCACCGGCCCAGGGGGTTTTTGGATTTTCCATTTCTGATTTTCGATTTTTGATTGAAGACGGGGTATCCTCCGTGGCGTCAGGGAGACGAAGGGGAAGGCGGCGTGAGAGGATGCGCCCGGATGGCTTTGTTTTGGCGTCGGGCGATGGAACGGATACCGATTGGCGGTCACGGCATCAGGAAAGGATCAGTCATGAGGCTCAAGAGGTTTGCGATCACAGGGCTGGCGGTGGTGGCGCTGCTGGGGTCCGGGGTGGCGGCGCGCGCCCTGACCATCGAGCTGTCGCCCAAAGACGGGGGTGGGGCGATCGCGGCGGCGGTGAGTGCCGCACGCGCCCATCCCGATGTGCCGGTGGATATTCGGCTCAAGGCGGGGACGTATTACCTGGACCACACGCTGACTTTCACGGCGGCGGATGCGCGGTCGGCGACGGCGCCGCTGACGATTGAGCCCGACGGGGCCGGGGAAGTGACGATCTCGGCCGGTCGTTGTCTAAAGGCCAATTGGTCGCCGGCGCGGGGCGGGATCATGCAGACGCCGGTGCCGGCCGATGCGGATTTCGATCAGCTCTTCGTCAACGGCCAACTTCAGCATCTGGCGCGGTATCCCAACTACGATGCGCGCCAGCACATCTTCGGGGGGACTTCCCCCGAGGCGATCGCCCCGGCGCGGGTCCGGACGTGGCACGACCCGGTGGGCGGCTATGTGCACGCGCTGCAGCGTGCGAGCTGGGGATCGGTCAGCTATCGCATCACGGGCGTCAAGCCCGATGGCACGCTCCAACTCGAGGGGGGCTGGCAGAACAACCGGCCGATGGGCATGAACAGCCGGCGGGTATTTGTGGAGGGGATTTTCGAGGAACTCGATGCGCCGGGCGAGTGGTATCTGAATCGCTCCAAGCACGTGCTGTATTACTGGCCGACCCCCGGGCTGGATCTGGCGCAGGCGCGGATCGAGGTCAGCGGGTTTGCGCAGGCGGTGGATTTTGCGGGCACGATGCAGCATCCGGTGCGCTACATCACGCTGCGGGGGCTGCGGATCATGCACACGGCGCGAACGTTTATGCAGACCAAGGAACCGTTGCTGCGCAGCGACTGGCGGATCTATCGCGGCGGAGCGGTGACGATCACCGGGGGGCAATTCATTACCCTGGACGGGTGCGTGTTTGATGACAACGGCGGGAATGCGGTTTTCGTCAGCGACTATAACCGGCACATCACGGTGGAGCATTGCATCATCAAGGGGGTCGGCGCCAGCGGCGTGTGTTTTGTGGGGAGTCCGACGGCGGTTCGGAATCCCCTGTTTGAGTACCATCAGTCGCAGAAGTACAGCGCCATTGACTTGACCCCCGGGCCGAAGACGGACGACTATCCGGCGGATTGCCTGGTGGATGATTGCCTGATTCACGACATCGGGCGGGTGGAACTCCAGGTGGCCGGGGTGGAGATCGACATGGCGGCGCGGATCACGGTGCGGCACTGCTCGATTTATGATTGCCCGCGGGCGGGGATCAACATCGGCGACGGTTGCTGGGGCGGGGACGTGATCGAATACTGCGATGTGTTCAACACGGTGCAGGCGACGGGCGACAACGGAAGCTTTAACTCCTGGGGGCGCGATCGCTACTGGCATCTGGCCGGCGTGCCCAAGGGCGCCCTGCCGGAGCTGGCGAAGCTGGACACGGTGGAGCCGATCATCCTGCGCAACAACCGGTGGCGCTGCGACCATGGATGGGACATCGATCTGGACGATGGGTCGTCCAATTACCAGATCATCAACAATGTGTGCCTGCACGGGGGCCTGAAGAATCGCGAGGGGTATTACCGTGATGATGAGAACAATGTGCTGGTGGGGTGCGCCTTTTACCCCCAGGTGTGGTTCGTAGACTCGCAGGATGTGTTTGCGCACAACATCGTCCAAGGGGGTTATCGTCCGGCGTTCATGTACCATAAATGGGGCAAGGAGATTGACTACAACCTGCTGCCCAATGAAGGGGCGCTGGCGGAATCGCGCAAGCGGGGCAACGATCTGCACTCGCTGGCGGGCAATCCCGAGTTTCTCGACGCATCTCATGGCGATTACCGTGTGGCGAAGGATTCGCCGGCGTTGCGGATCGGGTTCCAGAATTTTCCGATGGACGAGTTCGGCGTGAGCAGTCCGCGTTTGCGGGCGTTGGCGCAAACACCCGCCTTGCCCGGTGCCCCTGTTGAGACGCACGCCGGGGAAGCGGGGGGCACGGTGGACTGGCAGGGGGCATCGCTGAAGAAGCTCGCCGGTCTGGCGGAACGAAGCGTGACGGGAATGGGAGAAGACCAAGGGTTGCTGGTAGTGGGGGTGCGTGAGGGGAGCCGGGCCCAGAGGCTGGGCCTTAAGCCGCAGGATGTGATCCTGGAGTGCAACAACGTGGTGATCCATGATGTGTCGGAGCTGGCCCGAGCATGGGATAAAACCGGATCGAAGGGAACGGCCGCGACCTTGGAGATCTGGCGGAACCAGCGGAAGGTGCGGCTGCAGGCGAATCAGAACCAGAAGAGCCAGTGAAGGCTGGTTGGGGAAGGTTGTCCGGGGAAAGTTTTCCGGGGGAGCGGGGCGAAGATGCCCGGGCGAGCGCGGCGCTACGCGGGGCCGGTGAGCAGGGCCTGGTTGTTGGGGCTCAGGTGGTGGAGGCGGAGGGTTTGGCGGGCGGGATCGGGGGGTGGGGGCACGGGGCGGGCAAGCATTTCGGCCTCCCAGGCGGCGCGGGTGCTGCGGCGGTAATGGGCGAGCAGGTCGTCGAAGCAGAGGAAGCCCTGGCCGGTTTTGAGCCGGCCGGCGCAGTCGGGGAGGATGGGGCAATCGCTGATAGGAAATTTGATTTGCCGGGGGTGCTCACGGGCGGCCTGGGGGAGGAGCGGACGGCCCTGGGGGAGGAGCGGACGGCCCTGGGGGTGGGGGGTTAATACTTTTGCCCCTCTTTCTGTTCCATTCAGCCTGAGACCGCCACGGCGACCGAGAAATACCCCATCGGCAAGTGGTGACGCGTCTCCAGGGCCACGTTAATCTCCGGTGTCCCTTTTTCGGCCGCCGTACGCCGGTTCATGACGTGGTAGGCCACGCCGCCGGGATTCACACGTTTGGCTCGGGCCATGACCAGCCACCCTACCGCCACCCACCTCTGGCGTCAACTACAATGGCTTTTGACCCCTTTTCTTCCCCTCCGGAGGGGTCCAATGCCTCGACGGCAAAGAGACGCGGACCGGTACTCTCCGCCGCACCGGCGTCAGCGGTTGCGGCCGCATCCGTGCGTTCGATGATGAAACGCATGCCCCCGCGCGGGCTCGCAGCGGCCTCGGTATTGCCCTGGGAAATAGTCCATCCAGGCAAAAGCTCGATCGGCTTGCCCTGGGCCAGTTGCGCGCTGTCCACCTCCACCGTCTTGACCTCTTTGGCCAGCAGCAGCGGAACCTGCCCCCGGATGCGGGTGTACCGGCGCGGGGCTTCCCCCTGGCCCGACAGACTGACGTTGACGGGGACCGAATGGTCCGCGTTGCCCCCGTTAAGGCCCATCGGCTGCCAATACCGCCGCATGCCCCCCGATGCCGTGGAAACAGTCTTGCCCTGGAAGGCCTGCACAATGTCGTTGCGTACATCGCTGCTGCCGGACTGGCCCTCGACCAGCGCGTCCGTAACCTCGGCCGCCGCCACGTTCACGACCCGGGCATCGGCCGGAACGTAAAGCTTTCCCGACAGATTGATGTTGTAGTTGGTGCGGCCGCTGGCAAGGTCCACATTGGAGGAGCGGTTCAGCACCGACCAGCGCACTTCCCAGTCGTGCGGCTCGGCCGGGCCCGCCACCAGGCCGGAGGTCGTCTGCATCCTAGCCGGGCCGGCCGGCGTAACACCGGCGGCCGGCTGACCTTGCTCCCCCGCCGCCACCGGCACCGCGGCCACGATCATCAAGCCGCAGCCCAGTACCCCAGCCCACACGCCCCGCATGGCCGTTCGCTTCTGATTCATGATTGGAATCCCCGTTCGAAGATGACTCAGGCCACACACCCCGGCCCGCGACCACCGTAGACCGATGTTTACACACTACCCCAACCCGGCTATTGCCGGCAACTGCGGGCCGCGACCTGACTGCGGGCGCCTGCTTGGCATCAGGTCTCCCTCCAGGGCGAAAATGGGTATAATGCAGGTGGTCGGTCTGTCGATTCGAGACGCTGATAGGAAATTTGATTTGCCGGGGGTGCTCACGGGCGGCCTGGGGGAGGAGCGGACGGGG
>JAJXTA010000352.1 GCA_021784265.1 bacterium
GGCTCCCGCCAGCGAGTCATAGTCCAGCCGCTGGATGGCCCGGAAGACGGCCTCCGCGTTCGCGCCGATCTCGTCCACGGTCGCGAGATGGGAGGGGGAGTTGAGGAAGATGCCGCGCACGATCTCGCGCAGGATGCTCTTGGCCAGCCGGGTCAGGCCGGTGTAGTAGAGGAGGATCGTCTTGTTGGCCTGTTCGTGAGCGAACAAGTGGTCGGGCAGCCAGCGGAGGGTGGCCTTTTGGGTGAGGCCTGGGGCGGTCTCGATGAGTTTGATGCCACGGAAGATGCCGCCCGCCTGGTCTTGCCAGCCGCCACCGGTGGTGAGCATCTGTTCCAAGGCCAGGGTGCGGGCGAACCAGACGGCGCGGTCCCAGCCCAAGCCGCAGAGGTCGCCCAGGGTGGCCAGGAGGGTGGCCGCCAGGATGCTGCTGGTGCCCAGCCCGGAGCCTTTGGGCACGGCACAGAGCATCGACAGCTCGATGCCGCCGCCGAAGTCTTGCAACTGTTCGCGGAGGGTGGGGTAGCCGCCGTGGGTGTGGAAGCGAGGCAGGAACCCGGCCAGGGCGAACGCCGCCTTGGCGACGGCGAACTCGCTGGCCGGTTGCGCGAAGGTGTCCAGTTCCGCGTAGCTGGTGAGGCGCTGTTCGGCGCCCAGGTCGATCGAGCGGATCACCAGCTCGAGGCGGGCGGAGAGCTTGGCGAAGACCTGGATCGGGGGTTGGCCGTTGAGGTCCACCGCCAGGTTCACCACTTTACCTCCGTGTTCGAGGCAGTAGGGGGGGGTGTCCGTCCAGCCGCCCGCCAAATCGAGGCGGACCGGGCTGCGGCCCCAGACGATTTGGTCTTCCAGAAGATGGCAACGGGGGGTGACGGGCGCCAGTTGGGCGTCGCGCACGATCATGTCGCGCAATCGCCCGAACGCGCGGGCTTCATGGTCTTCCCACCCGGTGTGGTGGCGCAGGCGGGCGACTGCGGCGCGGAACATTTGGTCGCGCGCTTCGCGCATCGGTTCCAAGCCGTCGTCACTCCCCTCGAGGGGCGCGGGGAGGGGTTGGTTCGAGGCGGCGTAGAGCCGGGCGGTGGCTTCCAGGTCCAGCTTGAGGAAGACACTCCAACGGGAGTTGCGGAACATGGGACTCAGGCACCCCTCGCGGTGAGCCGCCCGACCTTGGTAAAGGCGGTCCAGGTTGGCCAAGTGGAGCAGGTCTCGCGCCGACACCCTCCGCGCCGTCTGCCACCGTTGCCCACAGCCCGAGTCGGCGGTTGGTTCCGACGCGTAGAGCCATTCGAGGAAACGGGGGGCCAACTCCGCAGGCCGCAGCACCGGAAAGAGGGGGGCGTCGAAGAGATCCAGGGCGGGGTCCAGGCCCGCCGGTGTTGGGTCGATCCCCCGCGCCCGCCACCAAGAGGCGATCGGACGGTCCAACCACCGGGTGGTCGCCTCGCCTAAAGTGCCGCGGAAACTGTCGCCAAACCCGTAGGGGCGCACAACGAATTCCTGGGCCCCCACGGGAACGAAGTCCAGACAGACGCCCGGCTCGAGCTTGAGGTCCCAGTCATTGTCCGGGACCCCGGTGAGCACGTGGTTGTAACGGAGCTGCCAACGGGCTGGGATGCAAGCGTTTTCGACCCAGAGGGTGTGATTCTCCTCCAGGCGGAGGGGATAGTCGAACCGGGCGTTTTGGAGGTACTGGTCTGGGTGCCGTTTCGCCCCCATGAGCCCGAGCTTGCTCTCGTCCAGCTCGAGGTTCTGCAAGGCGGAAATCGAGCCGATCAACTGCCCGTTGGTGCCGAAGTGGTAGAACTCCGGCTTGGGCAGGGCGACGACGGCGCAGGACAGAGCGCGGACCAGCGGATCATCGACGGTAGGCTGGTGGCCGAGGGCGAGCCCGAACCGGCCATAGAAGTCATAGGGCACGGTACCGTGGCCGCCAAAGCTCTCGCTCTGTGCCTCCCAGCCGCTGCGTACCAGCAGCACGTCCAACGCCCGCTCGCTCAGCAGCCACATGCCCGTGTCCACCAGATACAGGTGTTCGGTCCCCAGTTCCCGAATACGGGCCGGGGAAGGCTTCTGGAGGAAGAAGGCCAGCTCATGCGGAGCGCGCCGTGGGGTGAAGAAGACCCCAAAGTCCTTGGCCGTTTCCGGCGTGACCCACATGCCCAAGCCGAGGACATCGACCTCCGGAAAGGGGTCGAGGTCTCGGTCAAAACGCAACAAGACGTCGCCGCTGGCGATGAGCGCCACGGTGGTGGCCGGGCTATGCGCCAACACACGGCGGTACTCGGGCAGTTGGAGGTCCAGGAGGGTCTGGTCCAGGCGTTGCCCCCGCGACCAGCGAACGGCGGGGATCGGCATTAACACCTTCCCCACGGGGCCGTAAGCCGGCAAGCGGCGTCCTTCGCCGCCGCCGTGAACGATCAGCTTCCGGCTGCTCACCAGCCATTGGCGAAAGGACTGGCCCGCGCCGGTCTGCTGCCAGGCAGCGGCCAGCAAGTGGGCGGTGCCGCCGCCTGACCCTAAGGGGCGTCCCACCGGATCGCTCGCGGCAAACCATGCCGGCGGGGGGCGATGTTCGAGGCGGGCGAACTCCGGGGCCATCCCTGGTGGCAGTGACAGCAGGTGCTGGATGGGGTGTGGCGAGGGTTCCATAAGCGACTGCAAGGAGGCTCTCAGAAACAGGCCCGGTTGTCGAGCCTAGGCGGTGGGTTGGCGGCGGCCCAGACGGGGGAGCCGCCCGGGGAACCCGGGCGCCGCGCTGTAAATCCCAGAGCGCTTGGGGCTGGCCTGCAGCCACGTCCGCGGCCGGGCGTGGGTGTGGTGGGATCGCCGGTCGATGAGCGCCCCGCACGGTGGACGGGGGGCGATGCTCGGCCTTAGGCCCTCCGAACGTCCCGCGCGCCTCGGGTCCCGGTTTAGTGGTTCAACTGGGCGAGATAGCGTTCGGCGTCGATGGCGGCGGCACAGCCGGAGCCGGCGGCCGTCACGGCTTGACGATAGACGTGATCGGCGCAGTCGCCGGCGACAAACACCCCGGGGACATTCGTCTCCGTGCCGCGTTTGGCGACCAGGTAGCCGTTCGGATCCATATCCAGCACGCCGCGGAAAAGCTCCGTGTTGGGCTGGTGCCCGATGGCGACGAAGACCCCCGCGCAGGGCACGACTTGCTCCGCGTTGGTGTGCACTTGGCGCAGGCGGACGCCGGTGACCTTGGCCTGGCGCGCGTCCAAGACTTCGGTGACGACCGAGTCCCAGATGGGTTGGACCTTGGGGTTGCCCAGGACGCGCTCGCTCATGATCCGCGAGGCGCGGAGCTGATCGCGCCGGTGGACGAGGAACACCCGGGCGGCAAAGCGGGTGAGGTACAGTGCCTCCTCGCAGGCGGAATCGCCCCCGCCCACCACGACCAGCGGTTGATTGCGAAAGAGGGGCAGCGCGCCGTCGCACGTGGCGCAGTAGGTGACCCCTTTCTGCTCGAGCAAGCTCTCACTCTCCAAGCCGAGGTGGCGGTGACCGGCGCCGCTGGCGATGATAAGCGCTCGGCTTTCGAGGGTTTCGCCGTCCGCGGTAAGCCGGAAGGGCCGTTGGGTCAGGTCCACCGCCTCGACGACGCCAAACTGCACCCGGGCGCCAAAGCGTTCGGCTTGTTTCTGCATCCGGCTCATCAGCTCGTAGCCATCGACGCCCTCGGGAAACCCCGGGTAGTTCTCCACGATGCTGGTGGTGGTCAAGAGTCCGCCGGGCATGGTGCCGGTCAGGACGAGTGGCTTGAGGTTGGCCCGGGCGGCGTACAACGCCGCCGTGAAGCCCGCGCAGCCCGCGCCGATAATGACAACTTGTTCCATAAGCAGGCGCAACGTAGTGGCCCGGAAGCCCTTTGGCAAGGCAGGCCGGTAAAAACGGGTGATTCTCCCCGGCCTCCCCGCTAGGCTCGGGCCCGCCATGCGCCTCATCACGTTCACCACCGATTTTGGTCACCTGGACTGGTTTGTCGGGGTCCTCAAGGGTGCGGTCCTAACCCGCCATTCCCAGGCGCGGATTGTGGATCTCACGCACGGGATTCCGCCTGGGGACGTGCCGGCCGGGGCGTTTGCGCTGCTGGCGGCGCACGCGGCGTTCCCTCGCGGGACAGTGCACGTGGCGGTCGTCGATCCCGGCGTCGGCAGTGCCCGGGCGGCGCTGGCGCTCAGGACGCGCGATTACTACTTCGTGGGGCCGGATAACGGAGTGCTCTCCTGGGCGCTGCGAGGGCAGCGGGTGCTGGAGGTGCGGCGCCTCACCAACCGCGCGCTGTGGCGCGAGCCCCTCAGCGCCACCTTCCATGGTCGGGACATCTTCGCCCCCGTGGCCGCCCACTTGAGCGCGGGCGGGCGGTTCCGCGACCTGGGAGAAGAAGCGATGGACTTCATCCGGTTGCCCTGGCCGACTCCCTCTCGCGGGCGGGGCGGTTGGCTGGGCCAAGTGGTCTATGTGGACCGCTTCGGCAATGCGATAACGAATCTGGAGACCGCGAGCGTGCTGGGTGCGGGCGGCGCGGTTGGGTGGGTGGTTCTGCCACAGCGCCGCCGATGTCGGGTCGGAGCGTGCTATCAGGCCGCCGGTCCGGTCCGGTTAGTCGCCGTGCCCGGCTCGTCCGGCTTCTTGGAGATCGCGGTGAACGGAGGCAG
>JAJXTA010000353.1 GCA_021784265.1 bacterium
GAGAGCCTCCTGCTCAAGTACCGCCTGCTGGCCGCCAACGAAGACCACGGCAACTACATCGTGACCACCTTCTTGGGCTTGTCCCTCCCGACCGGCAGCGACGGCAACACGACCGACCATACCATCCTGACCCCGACCCTCGCTTGGGGTAAGGGCTGGGGCGACTTCGACCTGCAGAATACGGTGGCGGTCGCCTTGCCGGATAACGGGGTCACACGCTCGGGTCTGGGCACTCCCGTGTTGGCCAACTTGGCCTTACAGTACCACCTGGGGCGCGTCCTCTGGCCCGAGCTCGAACTCAACTACACCTACTGGCCCAATGGGGCCCACACAGGCAAGAACCAAGTGTTTGTCACCCCGGGCGTGGTGGTGGGGCGATTCCCCATCTGGCGCCGTTTGGCGATGGTCGTCGGGGCGGGGTACCAGATGGCGGTGACCGCCCGGCCCCTCTACGACCACGCCGTGATCCTCTCGGGGCGGCTGCCCTTCTGAGCGGGCCGGACCCGCGCGGTGCGCGTGAGGCGCTCCGCCCGCCCTGGGCCGCGGCTTACCGGGTCTCGATGTTGATGCTATTACGTTCCAGGGTCGAGCCCTCGTCTTGCGCGAGCTGGGCGATGGAGGTGTTGTAATCGGTCAGGGCGCCGATCTCCGTCGAGCGCGCCTGGGTGAGGTCCCGTTGCGCCTGCAGCACCAGGAAGCTGGTGCTCTTGCCATTCTCGAGCTTCTTCTGTTCGGCCTCCAGCGCCGCCTCCGCATAGAGCGTGGCCTCGTGGGTGGATTGGACGCGCTCGAGGTTGGTCCGCGCGGTGGCGATGTCGTTGTCCACCTGCACCATGATGGTTTGCTCGAGCTTTTTGAGGGTGAGCAGCGATTGCTGCACCTGGGCCTTGGCCATCTTGTAGTTGTAGCGGGCGGTGCGATTGCTCAAGGGGATCGTCAAGGTGAGACCGTAGCCGTAGATGGGGTTGCTGCCGTCACGTACCACACCTAAGGCGTCCGTAAACTCCTTGCCGGAGCCGTTCTGCGCGTAGCTACCGGTCAAGTCCAGTTCCGGGAACAACTGATTGAAGCTGTAGCGGACATTGATGTGCTGTTTCTCCAGGTCCAGCCGGGCTTGGAGGAGATCCGGCCGCAGGGTGAGGGCGCGCTGCCAACTGTCCTGGCGGCTGAACACCTGGACTGGGGCGGCGAGCCTCTCCGACGGCTCCAGGTCCGTGTCCTGCCACGTCGTGTAGCTGTCGGTAATGAGGTTCTTGAGGGTGTTTTCCGCCGCCACCAGAGTCCCCTGCGCCAGATAGACCTGCGCCTGGCTGGCGGCGACCTGCGACTCGGCCTGCTTTTCGTCCAACGGGGCCAAGACGCCGACCTCGACCCGTTTCTTGTTTTCCTCGTACAACTGTTGGGCCAACTGCAGGGCCTTCTGCTGGACCTTCAGGTTCTCTCGCGACGCCATCAGGTTGAAATAGGCGATTTGCACCGCGGTGATCGTCTGTATCACCTGGTATTCGAAGCCCAGCTCGGACTGCTTGAGGGCCTTCTTGTTGATGGCAATCGTCATCCGGGGGGTGTCAATCCAGAAGCTCTTGAGCAGCGGTTGGGTCAGACTGATCCCCACCTGCCCAAACGACCGGTCTAAGACTTGCTGACCGCCCCCGAGGTAGGCCGGGAGTTCTGTGATCCCGTACGTCTCGTTCAACGGGCCGCCCAACTGATAGCGGGTGCCCGTGGGGAGCCGGCCGCTCACGCCCGCGTTCATGGCATCGACGGTGTTCTGCGAAGCGCCGTAAGGCCGGCCCTGGGCGTCAACCCCGGCGGGCTGGGAGGTGATCGAACGCGAGATGCCGGCGGTGAGGTTCGGATCAAACGCCCCATACGAACCGCTCAGGGTGTATTGGGCCAGCTCCGGGTTAATCCGCTGGATGCGCACGTCCAGGTTGTGTTGGAGGGCCAACTGCAAACACTCATCCATGCCGATGAGGCGGGTGGTGGGTGATTGGGCGTGCGTGTGGGTGGCCGCCAACACCAGGGCCACCCCCGAGATACGAGTCAGTTGCATTAGCGAATCAGCCTGTTTCATTTCAGTTCCTTCGTCAAATCAATCGGAGGCCGGCCCCGTGCCGCTCCCCGGGCCCAGCCTCGAGAGCCCCGAACGCGATGACTCGAGGTTCTCCGCACGCACCAGGGACGAGTTCCCCGCCGTCCTTTTGACACGGCAGCAGGGGGTAAGGTTACGCGCCGGGGCCCGATTCTGGCGCCGCCACCCCCGGTCGCCGCCAGACATAACGCTGCATCAGCGCCCGCAACGCCGCGGTCAAGGGGATGGCCAACAGGCCCCCGAGCAGTCCCCCCAGCAGCGTGGTGCCCGCCATCACGGCCACGATGATCGTCAACGGATGGAGCCCGACTCGCTGCCCCATAATCCGCGGCGACACCACCAACCCTTCGATGGTTTGGACCAAGACGAAGACCGCCAGTACCAACGCGGGATGCCACCAGTCACCGAACTGGATCACCGCCAGCGTCAGCGCCGGGATCAGACTGCTGATCACCCCCAAATAGGGCACGATGCCGAGGGTGGCGGCCACCAACCCCAACAGCAGGGCGTAGGGCAGCCCCAGCACCAAAAAACCGAGGGTCAGCAGCGTGCCCGAACAGAGAGCCACCAACACCTGCCCACGGAAGAAGGCCACGAGACACTCGTTGATCGCGCTGAGGCAGAAGACCAATTCCTCCTTCAGCCTGGATTCGCCTAAGGGCAGGTAACGGGTCCAATTGTGTTGGATGCCGGTCTTCTCGAGTAAGAAGTAGAAGACATAGACGGGGATCATGGCCAGCCCGATGAGGAGCCCGGCCCAGGACGCCACCCGGGTGGCTTGGTGCAAGGCCCAGGCCGAAACGACAGGCAACGAGCGGGCCAGCCAAGCCTGGGCTTCGGCGCCGGCTTGCGAATCCCAGACCGCCTTGGCTTGCTTGCCCAACATCGACTTCGCCAGTGCCTCGCTCAGGCCGCTGCGAAGTTTGTCCGCCAAGCCCGGCAGCTCCTGGGCCAGGCGCGCCATCTCCACGACCAATTGCGGCACCACGGTCATCAGCAGCAGCAGAACGAGCATCACCCCCAGGAAGAACACCAGCAGGATCGCCCGGGCTCGGGGAATCCGCAGGCGCCGCTCCACCCAGTCCACCACCGGGTCGAGCAAGCAGGCGAGGATGCCCGCAATCGCCAAGGGCAACAACACGGACGAGAGGCGGCTGACCATCCACGCCACTCCCCAGAAAACCAGCCCCGCCACCCCCACCACGATCGCCACCGCCAGCGCGGTGAGCGCCAGCCACATCCATTGGGCCTGCCGCGGCGTCGGAGAAGCCAGGCTCGTCACAGGCGCGCCACCGACCTGGAGGGCCACGACCTCATTGCCGCCCCAATTCCCGGGAGCGCTCGGTCGCCGCCCGGACCGCGGCCATCAGGGCGCCGCGGAGGCCGGCCTGCTCCAATTGGTACAACCCGGCGATGGTGGTCCCGCCCGGGCTGCTGACCAAGTCCTTGAGGGTGGCCGGATGGAGCCCGGTCTCGAGGATCAGCCGCGCCGAGCCCAGCAGGGTTTGGGCCGCCAGCCGCAGGGCCAGGTCCCGCGGCAGGCCGGCGGCCACGCCGGCATCGCTGAGGGCCTCGATGATCACCGCCCCGTACGCGGGCCCGCTGCCGCTCAGCCCCGTCACCGCATCCAGCAACCGTTCCTTGACCTCGACGGCGACCCCCACCGCCGCAAAGAGGCGCTGGGCGGTCGCCGCGTCGTCGCGCGTCGCCCACTCGCCCAGCGCGTAGGCCGTCGCGGACGCCCCGACCAGCGCGGGGGTGTTGGGCATCACCCGCACCACCCGGGCCCCTTCGAACAGAGCCTCCTCGAGCTTCTTGAGCGGCACCCCGGCCGCAATCGAGAGCAGCAAGTGGCCTTCGGTAACGTAGGGCCGGATCTCCTCCAGCACGCCGACCGCCTGGTCCGGCTTCACGGCCAGCACCAGCACCCGGGCCACCCGCGCCACCTCCCCGTTGGCCGCCGTGGTTTGCGCCGTCGTCGAGGCGGCAAAGGCGACCCGCGCCTCCTCCTGCGCGTCGCTGGCTAAAACCTGGTCCGGCAACACCAAGCCCGCCCGCAGAAAGCCCTTGGCCAAGGCCGATGCCATCTTCCCGGCCCCGAGGAATCCGATGGGAGCAGCAGTTGACATGGCGCCCAGTATAATCGGACCTCGCCCGCCGGGAAAGCTGAATCAAAACTCCGCATTACCCGGGGTCCGGGCGAACGGAATGACGTCCCGGATGTTGCCCGCCCCGGTCAGAAACATCAGCAGCCGCTCAAAGCCCAGCCCGAACCCGGCGTGCGGCACCGTGCCGTAGCGGCGCAGGTCCGCGTACCACCAGTAGTCTTCCTCCCGCAGCGTGTGGAACCGCAGGTTGTCGCGCAGCCCTTCCGGACGCTCCTCGCGCTGGGCCCCGCCAATAATCTCGCCGATGCCGGGCACCAGCAAGTCCATCGCCGCGACGGTGGCGCCGTCGGCGTTCAGCCGCATGTAAAACGGTTTGATGGCGCGGGGAAAGTCGAACACCGTCACCGGGCAACCGCAGTACTCCTCGGTCAGGAACCGCTCAT
>JAJXTA010000354.1 GCA_021784265.1 bacterium
CCAACTACGCCGTGGTCCTCTTGCACTTCATGAATTGGGAGTGTTCCGCCCCGGGGCGGGCCGCCCGGGAGAACCTGCGGCGGTTCGTCGAGGGGGGCAAGGGCCTCATGCTTGTGCATTTCGCCTGCGGGGCCTGGCAGGACTGGCCCGAGTTTCGTCGGTTGGCGGGCCGGGTGTGGGACCCGCGCCTGCGACCCCACGATCCCCGGGGACCGTTCCAGGTGGAGATTGCCGATCCCCAGCATCCCATCACCCACGGGTTGGAGCCGTTTACGACCGACGACGAGCTCTACACCTGCCTCGCCGGGGAGAGCCCCATCCAGGTGCTGGCCGTGGCTCGCTCCAAGGGTGACGGCAAGCCGTATCCGATGGCCTTCGTCCATCCGTACGGTCAAGGGCGCGTTTTCGTCACCGTCCTGGGGCACGACACTAAGGCGCTCACGTTGACCGGTGTGCCAAACCTGTTGCGGCGGGGCTGTGCCTGGGCCGCCGGCGTGCCCGTGACCCCCTAAGGCCGGGCCGAGCCTCCGCGGGGAGGCAGAATGGAGCCGGTGGTCGGGATTGAACCGACGACCATTCGATTACGAATCGAATGCTCTACCACTGAGCTACACCGGCATCGAGCTAGTTATCCTACCCACGACCGCCCGCGGCGGTCAAGATTCTCCGCGCGCCGGCGCGGTCCGGCTTGACAGACCGCGACCCCGCGCTTATGCGGGGAGCGGGCCGCCGGCAGTCGCGTGACCAACGCGGGCCGCCGGCAGAACCAGAGCGGATATGAGCGAAGCCACAAAACCTGATCCAACCACCCGCGTCGTGCGGGTGTTCGAGAACCTGGAGGCCTTAAGCCGGGCCGCGGCCGACATGGTGTTGGCCGCCGCGCGGGAAGCCGTGGCCGCGCGCGGGCGGTTCAGCCTGAGCCTCTCCGGCGGAGCCACGCCGCGGGGCGCTTACCGGCTGCTCGCCCAGGCCCCGTACCGCGACGCCATGCCCTGGGCCGCCACCCATCTGTTCTGGGGCGATGAACGGTGTGTGCCGGTCGATCATCCGGAGAGCACCTTCGGCATGGTCAACGCCCTCTTGCTCTCCCAGGTGAACCCGCCCCCGGCCAACATCCATCGCGCGCGCGGCGAGGCGCCTAATGCCGCCGATGCCGCTGACGAATACCAAGCCGAACTCCGACGCTTCTTCCACCTCGCGGAAGGCGAATTCCCGCGGTTCGACCTGGTCCTGTTGGGCCTGGGGGACGACGGCCATACGGCGTCGCTCTATCCCGGGGCGGCCGGGCTCGCCGAACGCCGGCGGCTGGTGGTCGCGCATTTTGTGGCGCAGCGGAGCGGGTACCGTTTGACCTTCACCGTCCCCGCGCTCCAAGCGGCGCGGGCGCAACTGTTCCTGGTGGCGGGGCGGGAGAAGGTTCCGGCCTTGCGGCGGGTGTTGCGGGGCGCGGGCGACCGCCCGCCGGTCCCGGCCCAGTTGGTCACCCCGACCGGCGGCCTTCAAACGTGGCTGGTGGACCGCGCCGCGGCGGCGGGCGCCGTTGCCGCCACCTGAGGGAACCCGCGCGCGCGAACGTCATCGTGGTTAGGAATTGGGGCACTGAGTGGCATTATGAGAATCTCGATTCTGGGCTTGGGTGCATGGGGGACGGCGTTGGCCCGTCAGCTCCAGCAGGCGGAGCATGAGCTGACGCTGTGGGACCACGATACCCCGAACCTGCGTCAAGTCGCCGCCACCGGTCGTAACGAGAAGTACCTGCCGGGGATCGACCTGCCCCCGGGCTGGCGCGTCGAGGTCGAGCTGGCACGGGCCTGTCGGGAGGCCGACTGCGTCCTGGTGGCCGTGCCGTCCAAGGCCTTTCGCGAGGTGACGCGCGTCCTCGCCGGCTTCGCCGGTATTGTGCTCAGCGTCACCAAGGGCATCGAATACGAGACGGGGCTGACCATGAGCGGTGTCTTGCGCGCCAACGCCCCCAGCGCGCGGATCGTTGCCCTTTCCGGTCCCACCTTCGCGCTCGAGGTTGCCCGCAACATCCCGACGGCGGCGGTGGCGGCCAGTGAGGACCCGGGCGCGGCCCAGGCGGCGCAGAGCCTGCTCCATCGCCCCGCCTTTCGCATCTACACCTGCGCCGATCTCTTGGGCGTCGAATTGGGTGGCGCGGTGAAGAACGTCATCGCCATCGGCGCCGGTGTGTGCGACGGCTTGGGGTTTGGGGATAATTCCAAAGCGGCCCTCGTCACCCGCGCCAGCGCGGAAATCCGGCGCCTCGGGGTGGCCTGCGGCGCCCGCCCGGAGACCTTCGCCGGCCTCAGCGGGATTGGCGACTTGGTGGTAACCTGTTTCTCCCGCCTCAGTCGCAACCGCCTCCTGGGGGAACGGGTTGGACGGGGCGAGCCCCTGAGCGCCATTCTGGCCGCCTCGGTGGCGGTCGCGGAAGGGTATCCAACCGCCCGCGCGGCGTGGCAATTGGCCCGCCGGCACGGCGTCGCCACCCCGGTGATCGACGAAGTCTATGCGATGCTGTACGAGGGAAAAGACACCCTCCGCGCCGTGCAGGACCTTATGAACCGCGATTCCAAAGCCGAAGACTAGTACGCTGACACCGAACCAGGTCACGCACGATGCCGGCGCAGATCATTCAGGCCCGCCATTACACCTCCCGCCAGGTGCTGCGGGTCCGGTGGCCCGACGGCACGCTGACGGGATGCGACGCGGCCGCCACCCACACTGACACGCCCTGGTGGATTGCCCCGGGGCTCTTCGACGCCCAGGTCAATGGTTTTGGCGGCGTTGATTTTCAGGCCGAACCTCTCTCGCTGGAAGCGGCGCTGGCGGCGACCCATGCCCTCCGGGGCGCCGGCTGCACGCGCTACCTGGCCACCTTGGTGACCGATGAGTGGGAACGGTTGTTAGCCAAACTAAGCCGCTTCCGCGAACTCCGCGCGCGGTCCGCCGAGCTGCAGGCCGCCATCGCCGGGTGGCATCTCGAGGGGCCGTTCCTTTCGAGTGCCCCTGGATTTCATGGGGCCCACGACCCGGCCCTGATGCTGGACCCCACGCCCGAGCGGCTGCAGCGGCTGCGCGAGGTGGCGGGGAACGATCTGTTGCTGCTGACCGTGGCCCCCGAGCGCCCCGGTGCCATCGCGGCTATCGCGCAAGCGGTGCGTCTGGGAATCCGGATCAGCCTGGGCCACACGGATGCCTCCGCGGAGACGCTCGCCCAAGCGGTTGCCGCCGGGGCCACCGGCTTCACCCACTTGGGCAATGCGTGTCCGCAACTGCTTGACCGCCACGACAACATCCTCTGGCGGGCGCTGACCACCCCGGGTTTGACGGTGAGCCTGATCCCCGACGGCGTCCATGTGTCACCGGCCCTTTTCCAACTGATCCATCGGCTACTCCCTACCGAGCGCCTCGTCTATGTCAGCGACGCGATGGCCGCCGGCGGGGCATCGCCAGGTCGCTATCGACTGGGCCACCTCGAGGTCGAGGTGGGCGCCGACGGCGTGGTGCGCCAGCCCGGCAAGTCCAACTACGCCGGCTCGGCCTTGCGTCCGATCGAAGGGGTGTTCCGCGCGGCACGGATGTCGGGAATGGAGTGGCAGGGAGCCTGGCGCCGGTTCTCGGAGGCTCCCTGCGCTTGGCTCGGCCTGCCGACCAGGTTGGCGGTGGGGGAGCCTGCGGATGCTTGCCTGCTGCGCGTTTCGCCGGCGGGCGAGTTGGAGGAGCTACGCGTGGTCGGCGGCGGCCGCCAACTCGAACAGGGCGGCGCGGACCTGCCCCACTGAGAGTTGGGTCAGTCCCGCCGGCGCCTGGAGCAGCCGGACCGCCGGCGTACGCGGGCGCCAGACGTCCGCATTGGTCTTGCCCCACAGCACCAGGCTGGGCCGACCCAACGCGGCGGCGAGATGCGTGATGCCGGAGTCGTGTCCTACGAACCAGCCGCAGGCACCCAGCCGGGAGGCTAACTCCACCAACGGCAGGCTCTGCGCCACCGCCCGCCGCCCTGCCGGCCAACACGTGACCAACCGATCCAACCGGTCGCCCTCGGCCGGCCCCCCGACCAGTAGGAGATTCCAGTGGGTCGCCGCGGCGAGCTCGGTCAAGAGCGCCGCCCATTGGTCTTGCGGCCAGTTCTTCTCCGGACTCCCGCTGCCCGGGTGGACGGCGAACCAGGGGGTGCGTGGGGGTGGCGACCCAGCCGGGTTCACCGGACGCGGCCCGGCCTCGTTCGCGGCGAGGGCCGATACCGGGCGCAGCCGCAGCCGCGGGGTGGGATCGGCCTCCTGGATCGTCAGCCGTTCCAGCGGTTGAAGCAAGACCTCGGTCGCGTGGGTGCGCCCACCTTCGCCAGGCCGATGGGGACCGGCGATGAACTGAGCGCCGGAGCAGCGTCGCACGTTGCTTTGGAAAACCCCATCGGGGTCATAGAGAAAGGAAACGATCACGGCAAAGCGGGCGAAGAACGCGCTAAACTCTTCCGCCAGGGATCCCCCGGGGGCGAAGAAACTAGCCAATCCGCGGGCGTCGATGGAATGAATGGCGTCGGCCAAGCCGCCGGCCAGCGCCAGTGGCGTGACGTGCGGGTAACCCAGCACTTCCAGCCGGGCCGCGGGAAAGCGCGCCCGCAGGGCGGCCAGCACC
>JAJXTA010000355.1 GCA_021784265.1 bacterium
TCGAACGGGACGCCCAGACGTTGGCGGACCGGATTCTTGTCCAGCGCCCGGGTCATCTACGGGCATTGCGGGTCCGTTTCTGGGCGCCGCAGGTCCTGAGCATGGTCGCGGCCAAGCGTTTCGACTACGCCGCCGCCCTGGCCTACGCGACCAACGCCGAACAGGCGGCCCGGACCTACCTCCGTTATAATCCAGCCGATGTGCCCTGGGGCGGGATGGCGTTGGTCGGCACCCGCGCCCAAGTGGCCGACCTGCGGTTCGAACAAGGCGAGGTGAGCCAGGCCGTGGAGGCGGCGCGGGCCGGCGCCGCCGAGTACGACGCGCCCGGCGCCCCGGGCGTGCCCCTGCAAGTCCTCTTCCTCTGGTCGCGGATCGCCCAATGGGAAACGCAGCGCGGGCGCCGGATGGCGGGGGAGCGGGCGCTCGACCGCGCGCGGACGACACTGGCGGTGGTGGCGGCGCGGAACCGGATGCCGGCGTCGGCCAAGGCCCTCTGGGTCGAGCGCCTGGAGGATACCCAGCGGAGTCTGCAGCTCAGCCTGGGGGCGGGCGAATCCCAGGACGCCGCCCTCTACCTTGCGGCGACGAACGCCTTGCGGCGCCTTCGCCAGCTCCCGACCGAGCAGGGCAAGGACCAGTACTGGAAGCCGTACAAGGAGGATCTGGTCCGCGACGCGCGCCACCAGGCCGTGGTGGCGGCGCTGCGCGGCGAGCGTTTCCGCGAAGCCGAAGCGCAGGCGCGGGCCTTGTTAGACGAGCCGCCGGCGATTGTCGGCGATCCGGACGAGCCCGCGAATCGAGCGTGGGCCGGCGTGTTGCTGGCCGAGGCGGTGGTCCGGCAGCCGGGCCGCCAGCCAGCGGCCCAGGCGGCCTTGGGACCGGCGCTGGCCTATTACCGCGACGCCCAGGGGCAGGGGGCCCGGCACCTCGAATTCCGCCAGCGTTTTGCCCGCGCCCTCTTCGTCGCCGCCTTGGCTGAGCCCAGCGGGCCGGGGAGTACGGCCCGGGCGGTCACGTGGCTCGAGCGGGCCGCCGCGCTGCTCGACGGACTGCCCGAGGAAGCCCGGCAGTTGCAGGACTCGCGCGCCCTGCGCACCGCGATCACGCTGCGGCGGCGCCGTCTCGACACCTCCCCGGCCATCTCGCCATGAGTGCATTCCCAACGCCCGCCCGCTGGCTCTCCTTGCTCCCGCTCCTCTTCCCGCTGTTGGGACGGGGCGCCCCGCCCCCGGGAGAGGATGCCCTGGCCGTTATTCAGCGGCGGGGTGCGCTGATCTGGGGGGCCGACGAGGAAGGCGGCGGACCTTACGTCTATCCGCAAGCCAAGGACCCCACCAAGATCGAGGGGTTCGAGGTCGAGATTGCCGCCTTTCTCGCCCAGAAGCTCGGCGTGCGCCCCCGGTTCGCCCAAGGGCAGTGGGACAAGCTCCCCGAGGTGCTGGACCGCGGCGACATCGACATCGTGCTCAACGGCTACGAGTGGTCCCCGAGCCGCGCCGCGCGCTACGGGACCTCGGTGCCGTACTACATCTACGAGCTCCAACTGCTGGCCCGCCAACAGGACTCGACGCTCGCAACCTGGGGTGACCTCACGCGTCCCGCGGGCGGGCGGCCTCGGCGCGTCGCGGTGCTGGGCGGGTCGGCGGCACAGGATTACCTCCAGGAACACTTCGGCGGCCAGGTCGAGATCGTGAGTTTCGACGGCGCCACCGATGCCATGCGCGCGGTCGAATTGGCCACCGACGGCGTGGCGGCCAATCTTCAAGACCTGCCCGTGGCGCTCTTTTACCGTAAGGGTTTTCCCGGCTTGCGGCTTGTGGGCGAGCCGGTCGGCCGCGGCTATTACGTCATCCTCACCCGGAAGGGGGAGACGCGACTGTTGCAGGCGCTGGACGAGGCGATCATCGAGGGGCTGCGGGATGGGACGCTGCGGCGCGTCTGCGAGCGCTACGGGCTGTGGAACCGGACGCAGGCGGCGCGGGGCCTGGAGACGGACGCTGGCGGCAACTTCCTCGGCGACCTGCTCCCCGCCAACCCGAGCGCGCCCGGGTCGGCCCGCCGGGCCTACGTGGCGGAGCGCGGCTGGCGGGTGGTGAGGGAACGGGGCGGGTTGCTCCTCGCGGGGGCGTGGATGACGGTGCGGCTCGCGTTCCTGGCGATGCCCCTGGCGATCCTGATCGGGTTGATCAGCGCCCTGGTGCGCCTGCACGGGCCGCGGCTGCTGCGGCGGGGCGTTACCCTCTATGTGGAACTGGTGCGCGGCACGCCGCTGGTGCTGCAGCTCTACGTGATTTTCTTTCTGCTCCCGGAGTTGGGCTTGTCGTTGCACGCCTTTTGGGCGGCGGTGCTCGGCTTGGCCATCAACTATTCGGCTTATGAAGCGGAGATTTACCGGGCGGGATTGCAGGCCGTGCCGCGGGGCCAGATGGAGGCGGCGCTGGCCTTGGGCATGACACGGGGACTGGCCTTGCGGCGGATCATCGTGCCGCAGGCCACGCGGATCGTGATCCCGCCCGTGACCAACGACTTCATCGCCCTGTTCAAAGACACCGCCGTTTGTTCCGTCATCACCGTGATCGAGCTCAGCAAGGCCTATTATGTCCATGCCCGGAGCACGGGGGCGATCCTCGAGTTGGGAGTGGTGACCGCGCTGCTTTATCTGGTGATGAGCTACCCCCTGTCGCTCCTGGCCCGGGCCCTCGAACGCCGTCTGGCTTCGGACCGCCGCCCCGTCTGACCCGGCCCGATGCTCACCCTCACCGACATCCACAAACGCTTCGGCCCGACCGAGGTCCTCCGCGGCATCTCCCTCCACGTGGCGCGTGGGGAGGTCTGTGTCCTCCTCGGGCCCTCGGGAGGGGGCAAAAGCACGTTGCTGCGGACCATCAACGGGCTGGAGACGTTTGACCAGGGCCACATCCAGGTCGGCGAAATCGCCCTCGGCCCCGCGGACGGCCCGGCGCGCGAGGCGGCTCTGGCGCGCATCCGGCGGCGGGTCGGCATGGTCTTCCAGCAGTTCAACTTGTTCCCGCATCGGACGGCGCTGGAAAACGTGGCCGAGGCGCCCATCCATGTGCTCAAACGTCCGAAGGCGGAGGCGTTCGCGCAGGCGCGCGCCCTGCTCCAGCGGGTGGGGCTCGACGGTAAAGCCGACGCGCTGCCCAGCGCCCTGTCGGGCGGGCAACAGCAACGGGTGGCCATTGCCCGCGCGCTCGCGATGACGCCGGAAGTGATCTTGTTCGACGAACCCACCAGCGCCCTGGATCCCCAGATGACCACGGAGGTCATCGGGGTCATGAGCGAGCTGGCCCGGGCCGGGCAAACCATGATCGTGGTCACCCACGCGCTGGGCTTCGCCCGGACCGTCGCGCACCAGGTCCATGTCCTCGACGCCGGGCGCATCGCTGAGTCCGGTCCGCCGGCGCGGGTCTTCTCCGCCCCGCGCGAGGAAGTCACCCGCCGCTTCCTGGCCCAGGTGACCGACTAGCTGAACGCGCGGCTCCGACCAGAGCCGGGCGCAACGGGAGGTTACTATCGGTGGATGAATCAGGCGCGCGCGCCGCTTTCCAACCGGCGCAAGCGCTCTGCCAGGTCGGCCCGCGCGGTAAACAGCATTCTCTTGCCCCGCTTCTTTTCCTCCAACACACCCCGGGCCTTCAAATCCAACAAATCCGCGCGCGCGGTCTGATAAACGACGTTGTGGCTTTTCTGGTGACCCGCAAGCGAGTACTCCTGGTACGGGTGCTTCAAAGCGTGCCGGATCAGTTCCCCCTGCCGATGGTTAAACAGATTCAGGGCGCGCAGCCGGGTCTCGAGCTCTCTCCGCTCCGTTGTCTTGCGGGCGAGGTAGTCATGTAACGCGATAACCGCTTGGCGAATCACTTTCGTCTGCGCCACCAAAAAGTAGGTGAGATCGTTGTCATCGGTTTCGGTGAAGAGAAACGAGCGGCCGTACTCGACGGGCGCGTGGCGGAGAATGTTCGAAATGGAGACGAACTCGAACAGCCGGTAACCCGCATGCAACATCGCCCAGTAGAATAAGGCCCGCGCGGTCCGCCCGTTCCCATCGACAAAGGGATGATCATAGGCCAACCAAAAGTGAAGCGCGATGGCGCGGACCACCGGGTGGACAAAATAGCCCGGCGTCTTTCCATTCGCGAACGCGCACAGGTCCTCGAGGCGGCGGGGCAGTTCGCTTGCGGGTGGAGGGTCATGAAACACCTCTCCGAATTCGTCTCCCACCGCTCGCTGCTCCTCCGGACGGCGCAACCTCCCCGCCGCGGTTGGATCATCGAGCGTCTGGTTCGTAACGAGCCGGTGGAGGTCGAGAACGACTTCGGGCGAGAGAGCTTCCGATTTCAACTCGGTGATTCGTCGCATCGTCTCATAGTTGTTCAGAATCATCCGCTCACTGGTGTCCCGCGGTCCGCGGCCACTTCGGATCATTTCCTTCGCGACCTCACGCGTGGTCACAGCCCCTTCCAATTGGCTGGAGGTGATCGCCTCTTCCATGAGCGAGCGAGTCACGTAACGGTCGCGTGTCTGCCGGTTGGTGATCGGCTCGGGTATCCCGATCGTCCCACCCGCACCGACGTCAAGGTCGTATAATTGCGCCTGAACCAAATCGGGGACCCAGAAC
>JAJXTA010000356.1 GCA_021784265.1 bacterium
CCGACACGGGTGTGCTATAGATAATCTATAGCACTTCGTCAACCAAAAAGTGGTCCCGCGTCCCCTTTTTCGGCATCTTCTTACGGCACCGGCCAAATTAGCCGAGGATCAGGGCAATCACCGGTGAGGCAAGGATCGGAGCGGGAATGGATTGTGACCGCGGCTCAGCGCGGCGGACGCGACGGCCAGCCTTCCCGCGGGGACCCCCGCTCTTGGCGCAACGGGGGAGTTTCCCGGCCCCGGGCCGAGTCACCGTCACGTTTGGCACGCTGCGTCTAATCGCCCTGGCGGTCGGAGCAAGAGGACTCGCCGCGGCTATGGGTCGCTGGCCCGGCGTCAGGCGCGTGGGAAACCACCATGCTGTCCAGACTTGGCGTATGGGCCCAACGTCGGCACCCGCCGCCAAAGCCGCGGCGAGCCGGGTCGAGATCAAGCTTTCGTTGGTCGTTTTCGGATTGAAAGCGCGCTGAGGATCTCTAGGCTCATGACCCGTGAAACGAATACGCCTTGCCCGATGAAGACCTGGCTCTGGTTGGCAACGTTCTGGATCGGGGCGCTAGCCGGTTACGCCCAGGTGGGGGAACCCCTGCCCCTCTGGCCCGACGGTGCGCCCGGCGCCCTGGGGCACGCGGAGCAGGATATTCCTACCTTGACCCCTTATTTGCCCGCCCCCGACCAAGCCACCGGGGCGGCCATGGTGATCTGTCCGGGCGGGGGTTACGGCGGCTTGGCCCCGCATGAGGGCAACGACTACGCCCTCTGGTTCAACCAGCATGGGGTGACGGGGTTTGTGCTGAAGTACCGCCTCGGTTCGCATGGTTATCGGCATCCGGTCATGCTCCAGGACGCCGCCCGCGCCGTGCGTCTGGTCCGGGCGCGAGCCGCCCAGTGGCATCTCGATCCGAAGCGCGTCGGCATCATTGGGTCTTCGGCGGGCGGCCATCTGGCCTCGACCTTGTTGACCCACTTCGATGCCGGCAACCCGCAGGCCACCGACCCCATCGAGCGGGAGAGTTCCCGGCCCGACCTGGGGATCCTCTGCTACGCCGTTATCACGCTGGGCCCGTTCACCCACCAGGGGTCGCGCAACAATCTGCTCGGACCCAACCCCGCCCACGAGCTGGTCTGGCTGCTCTCGAACGAGCTCCAGGTGACACCCCAAACACCCCCGTGCTTCCTCTGGCACACGGCGGACGACCCGGTCGTGCCGGTGGAAAACAGCCTCCAATTCGCCGCCGCCCTCCGGAAGGCCCGAGTGCCGTTCGATCTCCACATCTACGAACACGGCCCGCATGGCCTGGGGCTCGCCGACAAGCCACCGTTCCTTCACCCGCATCCGTGGACGGCAGACTGTCTGTTCTGGCTCAAGGCGCACGGGTTCCTGACGAAGTAGGCGCCCGCGCCCGGGCACTCCCCCTCCGGTTCCCATCGCGCACGCGGGGATGGGTTTTGGGTCGAACAGTGTCGGCGGACTCCGGATCGCCCCGGGAAGCGGGCCGGGACCGGGGGCGCCAAGCGGCTGGGCGAGGGTCGGGCGCAGGTCTCGACCCGCCGCCGGCGGGTCGCCGGCCGCACCGGCGCCCCAATCCGGTTGCAATCAGTTCCGACCTCGGCTATCTCTCACCGGCCTTATGGTGGACGGAACCATTGTCTCGATCCGCGAATTGTCCAAGGTCTATCGGCAAGGCGAGATCAACGTGACGGCGCTCGACCGGATTTCGCTCGACATCCGGGCCGGGGAGTTTCTGTCGTTGATGGGCCCCTCGGGCTCGGGCAAGTCCACCCTGCTGCACATCATCGCCGGCATCGACCGCCCCACCAGCGGTTCCTGCTGGGTGCAAGACATCGACGTGGGGCAGCTCAACGAGACCGAATTGGCCGACTGGCGGAATCAGAACGTCGGTTTCGTCTTCCAAACCTTCAACCTCATCCCCGTGCTCACCGCCTGGGAGAACGTCGAACTCCCCTTGCTGCTGACGCGGTTGAACCGCGCCCAACGCCGGGCCCAGGTCGGCACCGCGCTGGAGCTGGTCGGGCTAGCCGACCGCCACCATCACCTGCCGCGGCAGTTGTCCGGCGGGCAAGAGCAGCGGGTCGCGATCGCCCGGGCGTTGGTGACGGACCCCAGCCTTTTGGTGGCGGACGAACCGACCGGCAATCTCGACGCGCATTCGGCCCAAGAGGTGCTGGGGATTCTGCAAACGCTCAGTCAAAAGGCGGGCAAGACGGTGATCATGGTCACCCACGACCCGCGGGCCGCCGCCTACGGCTCGCGCACCCTCCACTTGGAGAAGGGGGAGCTGGCCCGGTAGGCGGTGGCGGCGGGTTGGCATGAGCATCCCCAGCTTCATCGTGCGCAACGCCCTGCGCAACAAGCGCCGGGCCTCGCTCTCGGTGCTCAGCGTGGCGGCGAGCCTCTTCCTCCTGGTGACCCTGCTGGTGGCCTTGCGCGAGATCACCCTTCCGCCCGAGGACGTGGGCGCCGCGCTCCGGATTGTGGTGCGGAGCAAGGTCTCGATCGCCAACCTCCTCCCTGCCCGCCAGCGGGCGGTGATCGAGCGTATTCCGGGCGTCGAGGCCGTCTCCCCGTTCACCTGGTTCGGCGGCAAGTATAAGAACGAGGAAATGATGACCTTCGCCCAGTTCGCGGTGGACCCGAAGGCGTTGCGCAGCCTCTTCCGCGAGGCCAAGCTGCGCCCGGACGAGGTCGCCGCGTTCGAGAAAGAACGGACGGCCTGCATCGTGGGCAAGCTGACGGCCGACAAATACAAGCTCAAGGTGGGCGACCGCTTTTCGCTCACCAGCACCACCTATCCAAGCATGGTCTATCCCTGCACCATCGACCTGAAGGTGGTGGGGATCTATTCCGGCACCATCGACGATCGCAACGCCCTCTTCCACCATGACTACCTGGACGAAGCGACCGGCACCAAAGGGTTGGTGGGCACCTGGTGGGTCAAGGCCCGGTCCATCGCCGACATGCCCCGGGTGATTGCCGCCATTAACCAGGCCTTCGCCAACTCCTCCGCCGAGGTCCGTGCCGAAACCGAGCGCGCCTTCCAGCTCAGCTTCGTCTCGATGTGGGGCAACATCCGGGTCTTGGTCGGTTCGATCTGCACGGTCGTCGTGTTCACCCTGTTGCTGGTCACCGTGAGCACGATGAGCATGGCCATCCGGGAGCGGTTCCGCGAGCTGGCCATTCTCAAGACGCTCGGGTTTCGGCGGCGGGAGTTGGCGGCCTTTATCCTGGCGGAGAGCTTCGGGCTGGCGATGCTCGGCGCCGTGCTGGGGGTGGGCGGGGCGGCGGTCTGCTACCGCGAGATCAACATCGCCAGCATGACCCAAGGCATCCTGATTACCTTCGAAGTGACCCCGCGGATCATGGGCCTGGCGGTCCTGGTGGCCGCCGGGCTGGGGATCGTTGCCAGTGTGCCTCCCGCACTGGCCGTCGCCCGCGCCACCGTGGTCGAAGGCCTCAAGACCCTGGACTAACCCCCCCGCCCGTGGCCCTGCCCCTGCGCTACAACGTCCGCAATGTCCTGGTCCGCTGGCGGACCACGCTGGCCACCGTCCTGGGTGTGGCGCTGGTGGTGGCGGTGTATGTCCTGATGCAATCGCTGGCCGAGGGGCTGAGGCAGGCCAGTGGGAACACGGGCGATCCGCGCAACGTGATGATCGTGCGCAAGGGGGCCACGGCCGAGTCCAGCAGCCTCATCACCCGCGAGCAATACCGCCTGATCCCCTACCTGCCGGAGATCGCCCGCGACCGCCAGGGCCAGCCGCTGGTTTCAGCCGATGTCTTGGTCCTGGTGGCGTTGCCGCGCCGACAAGGCGCTGGCGAGGCCAATGTCATGTTCCGGGGTGTCTCGGCGCGGGGCGCGGAGTTGCGGCCGCAGGTCCATTTGGTGGCGGGCCGCTGGTTCATCCCCGGCAAACGCGAGGTGGTCGTCAGCCGGCGGCTGGCGGCGCGCTTTGCGCACTTTGACCCTGGGGATCATTTCACGACCGGGAACCGGGAGCTGACGGTGGTGGGGTGGCTGGACGGCGGCAACAGCGCCTTCGATTCGGAGGTCTGGATGGACGCCGACGAAGCTCGCGCGCTGTTCGACCGCGAGCTTTACTCCAGCGTGCTGGCGCGGGCCGTGGGTCCGGAGGCTCTGGCGGCCTTAACCAACCGGATCGCCGCCGACCGCCGGCTCCCCTTGCGCGCCTTGCCCGAGGTGGCCTACTACCAGGCTCAAACGACCACGGCGACGCCCATCCGGTTCCTGGGTAATTTTCTTGCCACCGCGATGTCCATTGGGGCGATCTTCGCCGCCATGAACACGATGTACGCCAGTGTGGGGAGCCGCACCCGGGAGATCGGGACGCTACGGGTCCTGGGTTACCGCCGCCGGGCCATCGTGACCGCGTTCTTGGTGGAGGGAGCCCTGTTGACCTTGGCGGGCGGCATCCTGGGCTGCCTGCTTTCGTTGCCGATGAATGGTGTGGCCACCGGCACCCTGGGGTTCGACACCTTCAGTGAAACGGTCTTTCAGTTCACCATCACCTTCAGACTGATGGCCAAAGGATTGCTTTTTGCGGTGATCTTGGGATTGTTGGGCAGCCTGTTGCCGGCGTTGCGGGCGTCGCGCCTGC
>JAJXTA010000357.1 GCA_021784265.1 bacterium
TTTAAAAGAAAAGAAGCTGTATTGTAGAAGTCCCACCAAAGTCCGGGCCTGGCGGGTGAGAGGCCCGAGGCGGTGGTGGCTCGGGCCTCCCCTCCGCGTTGGCCCAACGGCCGTCCCCCGCAACCCCGCGCCAGCCGGCCCGCGTTGCCCCGCCCCGCCGGCCCGGGTCGATTCCCTCCAACGCAGGCCCACGGCGTCGCCTCCTAACCCGTTGACCTCGTTCCCGACGCCCACTACCGTCGATTCATGGAACCAACCAGGCAGGCGGGCCCCGGGGCTCACCGGCGCGGCGTCCCGCCAAACACGGCCTCCGGCGCCGTTACGGCCACCCAAGTCGGCCTCCCGGCGTTTGTCCTGCTCGTGCTGCTGGTCATGGCCCTGAGCCTCAGCTCCGCCAAGTCGGAACACGATCCGCGCGATCTTTCTTACTGGAGCCAGGCCGGAGCGACCCAGAACGGGTCTGCCGTTGCGGGACAAGGCACTGCTCGAGGGGAGTTCTGCCTTGGCGTCGCCCTCATTCGGACCAACGCGGTAATGTTCATCGAGCGGGTTCCAGTGCTCTCCTCCCTTCCAATAGTCGGGAAACGCTGGTTTGAGCGCACGTCATACCGTATCGATGACAACATCAGCCCCGAGCGGCTGGCCGAGGCCTATCGGCGGATCCAGAGGTCTGCCGACCAGGGATTTCCTCCGGCGAAGGAAGTGGAAAAGCTCTTGCGCGGACGCCTTGGGGCGCCTGGCCAACGTGGTCCACGCAGCGCGAGCCAGGTGGTTCCTTCCGCGGCCGCCTCAAGCTCCTCCGGGCCCGATGCGCCCCACCGACCTTTGCGTTAGCCCGGTTACCGCCCATGGCCGAAGCACCATCACCTTGGCTTGAGCGGGCGATTGCGCTCGTCCCCGAGCACCGACAGCGCGGCCTCGACCCGCGGACCGTCGGGCACGGCGGGGCGTCGTAAGGACATGAGCCAGCGCCATTGGATTCCGCTTGGGGTTCTACTCCTCGCCCTTCTCGGCGGGGGGCTTGGGCAAGCGCTGCGGCAGTCGGCGCCGCGGTACCACGGCAGGCCATTGACCTTTTGGTTGAAAGGATTCGACCTCGGCTACTGCGACCCGGCCAAACCCAGTTGGGATGAAAGCGTCGAAGCCGTGCGCCAGGCGGGGGCCCGCGCGCTCCCTCTCCTCTTGCGTATGCTCCGGGCCAATGATTCCGACTTGAAGCATAAGTTGATTCGCCTGGCCCAAAAGCAACGCCTCGTGAGAATCGACTACGTTTCCGCCGACCGCGAACGGTGGGCAGCCAGGCAAGGATTCATGGCCCTGTTGGGGAGGAAAGCCAGAGGGGCTGTGCCGCAACTCACTGAAATCAGCCGCGAAGAGGTCGCTGGCGCCTACGCTGTTCCTGGAGGCGGCCACACAGAGTACGCCACTGAGATACTGGAGTTGCTCAAGCAGACGGATGAAAGCGTGCGAGCGGCCGGGAAGGCCCATCCCGAGGCCGTGGGCAAGGCGGATGGAAAATAGCCTCTCACCGCGCTCCAAACCGAGCATGGAACCCGAGGGGCGCCCGCTGGTGGGCGGACCCCGGCGTTAACCCAGGGCCGCGTACACCCGATGCACGTCATCGTGGTCGTCCAGGGCGTCCAGGAATGCCACCACTTGCTGCCGGGCGGCGGGCTCCAGCACCTGCGGGCTTTTCGCCAGGTAACGGATTTCCGATGCGAGCACCGTCCAACCGGCGGCCCGCAGGGCCTTGGCCACGGCATCCAACGCCTTGATTTCCGCCAGAAAGCGCGCTCCCTGCCCACCCGCAGGCACCTCCTCCGGTTCCAGCGGCTCCACCTCCTGCGCCCCCGCCTCGATGGCGTCGGCTTCGGCGTCGCGCTGCGGATCGCCGTGGGTGGCTTCGACCACGCCCAGATGGCGGAAGAAAAAGGCGACGCTCCCCGGCTGGCCCAGCGCGCCGCCTTCGAACAGCTTGCGAACCTCGGGGGCGGTGCGGTTGCGGTTGTCCGTGAGACACTCGACCACGACCGGGACCTTGTGCGGGGCAAACCCTTCGTAGGTGACCATCTCGAAGGTGACCTTCTCGTCGGTGAGGCCGGCCCCTTTCTTGATCGCCCGCTCGATGGTATCGCGATAGACGGAGGCCTTGCGCGCCTTCTCCACCGCCGCCGCCAACCGCGCGTTCAACTCCGGATCAGGCCCGCCGAGTTTGGCGGCGACCATGATCTCGCGCACCAGTTTGACCACCAACTGGCCCTTCTTCTGCGCGTTGAGTTCGCGCCCTGCCTGTTTCCATTGTGCGCCCACGTGACGTCGAGTCCGGGCATGGTAAACCCCAGGGCGCCGAGATCAAGCCCTTCTGTGGTTCCCTGATCCTCGGCTAATTTGGCCGGTGCCGTAAGAAGATGCCGAAAAAAGGGCAGGGCGGATTCATGACTGACGGTAAGATGCGTAAACAGAAAGATTTATGACCAAGGAGTGGACAAGCTCGCCAAAACTTTTTAGGCTGGCTGCATGTCTAAAACCAAGATCCTTCCGGATGCAGAGCAGCAGCAGTTACTGGATGAGGTTCAAGTACGGCTGGCCGAGCCCGGGGAGTTACCTCGCGTCCAATCGTTACTTCGGCGGCATCACTACCTGGGCTGCTTGCGGCCGGTGGGCGAACGGCTTGTCTATATTGCGGTGGATAAGCAGGGGCGGTGGGTGGCCGTCCTGATATTTTGCGCGGCAGCCAAGTATTTGCGGCATCGGGACCGGTGGATTGGCTGGACCCACGAGCAGCGGCGGCGGCGCCTGGCGCTGGTAGTCAACAATGCCCGTTACCTGCTGATCCCGCACCGGACGGTACCCAACCTGGGTTCGCGGGTGCTCAAGCTGACCTTGGAGCGATTGAGCGCCGATTGGCAGCAGAAGTATGGCCACCCGGTCCTGGTGGTGGAGAGTTTCGTGGATCCCGAACAGTTTTGCGGCACGGTTTACACGGCCAACGGCTGGCAGGAGTTGGGACCGACCGATGGTTGGGGGCGGTGCGCCCGAGATTATTACGTCAAGCATGGCAAGCCCAAACGACTGTTCGTAAAAGAACTCTGTCAGAACGCCCGCCGCAGCCTCCAGGCTCAACACCTCAAGCCCGCCCTGGCCATGGTGGAAGACAACGTGGCCCCACGCTGCACCCAGCGGGTGGCGCAGATTCGCCCACTGACCCAGCACTTCAAGCAGGTGCCCGAGTTTCGGGCGCGCGTGGAGTCCTATCCGCTGTGGTCGCTGTTGGCCATCGTGGCCTGCGCGATTTTGTCGGGCGCTCAGCGCGGACCCAAGGCACTGGCCGGTTTCGCCAAGAAATTATCCCAAACCCAACGCCGGACGCTGGGCATTCGCCCTCTACCCAACGGCTGGTACCCGGCGCCCAGCCAGCCCACTTTTTCTCGGGCGCTCCAAGTGGTGGACGCCGACGCCATCGACCGGGCCGTGCTGGATTTCCAAGCCCAAGTACGGGGCCAACCGCCCAAAGAGGAACTGGTGGCGCTGGACGGCAAGGAGCCCAAACATGGTGGTGGCCATAGCATCCTCTCGGCCGTGTCGGTGCCCAGTCAGTACTATCTGGGCGGCGCGGTGGTGGACAAGAAGACCAACGAGATTCCCGTCGCGCGCACGCTCTTCCCCAAACTCGATCTGGAAGGCCGTTTTGTCTCGCTGGATGCGCTCCACACTCAGATCGACACCGGCTTGGATCTGGTGCAAGAGCACGGAGCTCACTACACGCTGACCGTCAAAGACAACCAACCCGGGATTCACGACACGATAAAAAAGCTGCTGCCGGAGATTCCGGCAGCCTTTCCCCCCTGAGGCATCGACGCCCACGCGCGTTTGCACTCAGGAGCGCAATCGCAGCCGGGATGAAATCCGCATCCTCTGCACGGCCCCGACCACCCCGGAAGCGGTCTGCTTCCCGGCCGCCGCACAGGTGGCCCGGGTTCACCGCATCACGACCGACCGCAAACCCGAAACGGTCGCGCTGCTGACCAGCGCCCCACCCGAGTTGTTGGATGCTCAAACCTGGCTGCGGCTCAATCGCACCGGCTTCGGCGGCATCGAAAACGGCCTGCACCAACGGCTGGACGTCTCGCTGGACGACGACCGTTGCCGCGTCCGACACCCCAACGCCATGCGAGTGCTGGGCATCTTTCGCCGTTTGGGCAATAGCCTCTTCATGGAATGGCGCTCCCGCCAGGCCAAGCCTCAGTACCTCATGACCAGCGATTTTCACACCGATATGGGCGCCGAAGGCCATCGACGGGCAATGATTATGGTAACCGCAGCCACCCCCTCCTTCACCCGAGCCCCATGAACGGCCCAGACAGGCTTTGACCGTTCGGGCCTAAACCTGTCGCACCAGCGCTCCAGAACCGATGAGGAAAGGCAAAGCCTCACCGCCGAGTTATGCCCGCATCATGCTCTGGACGGCACAAAACGGAACCCACCCCGTCCCAATCGGCCACCAGCGCATTCGAAAAGCCGCCGCCGCAGCCCTTCGACACCCTCAGCTCCTGTACAACCGCCAGCACGCTCTCACTCATTCCAGGGTGGCCGTCCTTCATGAATTCGCCCTGAAAAAAGGGACGCGGGACC
>JAJXTA010000358.1 GCA_021784265.1 bacterium
CCGCCGGCAAGGTGGGGGAGCTGATCAGCTCCCACATTATCGCCCGCCCGCACGAGGACCTGCTGAAGGCGTTCCTGGAGGGCGGAGCGCCCGCCAAGGCGGCGAAGTAGGCGCACCCCGTTGTTTCTAAGGAAAGGCAAGATTATGGCACAACAAGCGATTGGGATGATTGAGACCAAGGGCCTGTGCGCCCTGCTGGAGGCGAGCGACGCGGCCCTGAAGGCGGCGAACGTCACGTTGGTCGGTTGGGAGAAGATTGGCAGCGGTTACGTGACCTCCTTTTTCCGCGGGGACGTGGCGGCGGTCAAGGCGGCGACCGATGCGGGTGCCGCGGCGGCCGCGCAGGTGGGCCAGGTGGTCAGCGTCCAGGTGATCCCGCGCCCGCACGAGGGGCTGTCGGTGTTGGGCAAGTGGCTGCAATAAGTGCAGCCGGCCTGCCTCCACGCCTCCGAGCTTGGCGTGGCGCCTTGGCGCTGCGTCCGTGCGTGTGAGGGGGCGCCGCGGCCGGCGCGGGTGCCACCGCCATTGCGATGAAGATCCTGGTCGCCAATCTTGGCTCCACCTCGCTGAAGTACCGCCTCTTCGAGTTTGCGGTGGGTCAGGAGCGGATGCTGGCCCGGGGTGGCTTCGAGCGGGTGACCGACTATGGCGCGGCAATTGATCAGTGCCTGGCCGAGTTGGTACGCGGTGGGGCGTTGCAGTCGGAGCAAGAGTTGGCTGCGGTCGGCTTCAAGACCATCATGGCCCGGGGCATTAACGGCTGCGTGCGATTGGACGCGGCGGTGCTGGCGGCGATGGAGGCGTTCAACGAGATCGCGCCGGCGCACAACCCGCCGTACGTGAACGGCGTGCGGCGCTTCGCCCAGCGGATGCCGCAGACGCCGCTGGTCGGATTATTCGAGACGGCGTTCTACCAATGGGCCCCGGAGGCCGCCGGGCGGTATGCCGTGCCGGAGGCGTGGTACCAGGCCGGGGTGCGGCGCTGGGGCTTTCATGGCGCCAGCCACAAATTCGTCGCGGAGCGCTCGGCCGAGCTGTTGGGGCGGGCCGATGTCGCCGAACGGGTGCGCCAACTCTACGTGGACGGAGGGCGGAGGGCGGTGGCGGCGCCGGAGCTGCGGGTGGTTTCGTGTCACCTGGGCGGGAGCTCCTCGGTGACGGGGATACGCAACGGGGTGGCCGTGGGCAACAGCCTGGGGATGAGTCCGCAATCCGGCCTGCCCCACAACAACCGAGTCGGGGACCTGGACGCCTTCGCCTTGCCTTACTTGATGCGCACCACCGGGCTGGGGTTGGCGGAGGCGGAGCGGTTGATGTGTGCCGAGTCTGGCCTGAAGGGGCTGTCGGGGCTCTCGAACGATATTCGGGATTTGGTGAGTCAGGCGGCGTCGGGGCACACCGGAGCTCAGGTGGCGTTGGACGTGCTGGTGCATCAAACGCGGCATTGGATCGGCGCCTATTTTCTGGAGCTCAATGGGGTGGATGCCGTGGTGTTCACGGCGGGGATCGGGGAGAATCAAGTCGGGGTGCGGGCGGCGATCTGCCGCGACCTGGACCGATTGGGGATCCAGCTAGACCCCGAGGTCAACGCCACGGTGCGGGCCCAGGAGGCGGTGATCAGTCCGGCGAACGCGCCGGTGAAAGTGATGGTCATTCCCACCAACGAAGAGTTGGTCGTGGCGCGGGAGGTGCGCCGGTATTTGGAGCAAGCGAAGCGGTAGTTGATTAAGCGAAACCTTAGCGAAAGGAAGCAGAGATATGCCTCAAGCGATTGGACTGTTGGAAACGCGCGGCTTGGTCGCCCTGGTGGAGGGGACCGACGCGATGCTCAAGGCCGCGAACGTCGAGCTGGCCGGCCCGATGACGCAGGTCGGCAACGCCCTGGTGACGGCGGTCGTCGTCGGCGACGTGGCGGCGGTTAAGGCCGCGACCGATGCCGGGGCGCAAGCCGTCAAGGCGATTCAAGGCGATCTGGTCAGCGTCCATGTGATCGCGCGGCCGCACGCCGATGTCGAGGCGGTCCTGCCCCGCAAGCCGCAAGCCAAGTAAGGCCCCATGTTTTTGGCCCGCGTCGAAGGGTCGGTCGTGGCCACCAAGAAGGATGCGTCCATGCGTGGACGCAAGCTGCTGGTGCTGCGCCCGCAGTTGGTGGACGAGAAGGACCCGACGCGCTTCCGGCCCGGGGTGAATACGATTGTGGCCGTGGACAGCGTGGGGGCGGGGACCGGCGAGATGGTCCTCTTTTGCCAGGGCAGTTCGGCGCGGCTGGCGCCCAACCTGAAGGAGGCCCCGGTGGACGCGGTGGTGATCGGCATCGTGGATACGGTCGATGTGCTGGGCAAAGAGATTTATAACGCCAAATGAGCTCGTCGGTGAATGAAACGCTGATCCGTGACGTGGTTGCCGAGGTCCTGGGCCGGCTCGGCAAGTCGCCGCCTGCGGCCGCGTCCGTGCCCAGCGCCTCCGCGACGGCGGTGACCAAGCCCGGCACTGCCGGGAGGCATTTCGGCGTGTTCCAGGAGGCCCCAGCGGCGTGCGAAGCCGCCGCCGCGGCCTTCCGCCAGCTCCAGGAAAAGGGGGTCGCCGCCCGGGCCAAAGTCGTCGAAATTGTTAAGACCCTCGCCGAGGCCAATGCCGTCGAGTGGGGCCGGCTCGAGTTGGAGGAGACTAAGATCGGCCGGCTCGACCACAAGATCGAGAAGCTCAAGATCATCAAACTGGTGCCTGGGGTGGAGTGGTTGCGGCCGGTGGCGCGCAGCGGCGACCACGGCATCACCCTCGAGGAGTTTACCCCGTTTGGCGTGATCGGGGCGATAACCCCCTCGACGCACTCGATCCCGACGCTCAGCGGTAATGTGGTGAACATCGTCGCGGCGGGCAACGCCGTGGTGTTCAACGCCCACCCGTCCGCCTGCCGCTGCGCGGCGCTGGCCGTGCGCACCTACAACCAGGCCATCGAGCGGGAGGTGGGGATCGAGAACCTGATCACGATTATCGAGCAGCCGACCCTCGACTCCTTCAAAGCCCTCTGCGGGCATGAGGCGGTGCGGCTGCTCTGCGTCACCGGCGGCCCCGGGGTGGTGAAAGCGGCGATGCAGACCGGCAAGCGGGCGATTTGTGCCGGTCCGGGTAATCCTCCGGTGCTGGTCGATGACACGGCCGATCTGGAACGCGCGGCGCGGGCCGTGGTCCAGGGAGCGGCGTATGACAACAACCTGCTCTGTATCGGCGAGAAGGAAGTCTTCGTCCTGGAGAGCGTGGCGGACCGTTTCCTGGCGGAGCTGCAGCGGCATGGGGCGGTCCGGCTCACTGCGGATCAACTGGAGCGACTCACGCGAGAGGCGTTCAGCTTCCCCGCCGGCCACGGGGCCGGGTGTCCGGAGCCGGTGGTCAACAAGCAGTTGATTGGGAAAGACGCCACGCACTTGGCGCGCGTGGCGGGCGCCACGGTGCCGGACCCGACGCAACTCTTGTTCGCCGAAACCGAGGCCTCCCACGTCTTCGTGGCGGAGGAGCAGATGATGCCTTTCCTGCCGATCGTCCGGGTCAAGAGCGTGGCGGAGGGCATCGCGGCGGCGAAGGCTGCCGAGCACAACTACCGCCACACGGCGATCATCCACTCGCACAACGTCGAGCACATGACGGCGATGGGGCGGGCGTTGGACACGACCCTCTTCGTCAAGAACGGCCCGTGCGTGGCGGGCCTGGGACTGGGTGGGGAAGGGTATCTGAGTTACTCGATCGCCACCCCCACCGGTGAGGGCGTCACCAATCCCGCCACCTTCACCCGGGTGCGCCGGTGCGTGATGGTGGACAACCTCCGCATCTATTAGGCCGCTCGCTGGCCACGTTTACCCGCGCCAAACCGATGATGCTCGCCCGTGTTGAAGGGAACCTCACCGCCACTCGCAAGCATCCGAGTCTGGGCGGGTGGCGGCTGGTCATCTGCCAGCCCGTCGGGGTCCGTGGGGACCCGGAAGGGGCCCCGCTTGTGGCCATCGACGGGCATGGGGCGGCGCTGCACCAGCGCGTGATCGTCTCGACCGACGGCGCCGCGGCGCGGGCCGTGGTGAAGGACCCCATGAGCCCGGTCCGCATGATGATCGTCGGGATCGTGGACGAGGTCGAGGCGCCAGTCCCACCGGCGGTCCCGGCCCTCTAAGCGGGCGGGAGCCAACCATGCGCGTGGGCACAGTCATCGGGCGGGTAACGCTAAGCCGGGCCGTGCCCGCCGTCGTGGGCGCTCGCTGGCTGGTCGTGAGCCCCTTCACCCGCGACCATTTTCCCGGCCCGGGCCAGGCCCCCGTCGGCTTGACCCGGGAGCCCTCGCTGGTCGTCTATGACAACTTGGGCGGTGGGGTGGGGGATACCATCGGTTTTGTCGAGGGCCGGGAGGCGGCGGTCCCGTTTGCCGAACCGACGCCGATCGACGCCATCAACGCCGCGTTGGTCGATGAGATTTTTTACGCACCGTTGACATGAAAACGATTATCAGCGCGAAGGACGTGGAAGAACTCCTGCGCCGCGGGGCCGACCTGCGCGCCCTCCCGTCGGACGCCTTGCTGACGCCCTCCGCGCGCGACCTGGTCCGCGAGGCGCTCAAGGGGCTGCGTCCATCCAAGCCCGTGGCT
>JAJXTA010000359.1 GCA_021784265.1 bacterium
CGCTTGCTGGACGACCTCGAGGGGTTGGATTGGAGTGACTCGCTTAAAGAAATGCAGCGCAACTGGATCGGCCGCAGCGAAGGGGCGGAGGTCCAGTTCCCCGTCGTCGATTCCGCGGCGCGCATCACCGTCTTCACCACCCGACCAGACACCCTCTTCGGGGCGACCTACATGGTTCTGGCGCCGGAACACAAGCTCGTGGGAGAAATTGTCCCCACCGCCTGGCCCGCCAACACGCCCGCCGGGTGGCGGGGGCCGGAGGGGGCGGACCACGCCGATCCCCGCGCGGCGGTGCGGACCTACCAAGCGTTCGCCGCCGGCCGCAGCGACCTGGAACGTACCGATCTCGCCAAAGAGAAAACCGGCGTCTTTACCGGCGCCTTTGCCCGGAACCCGGCCACCGGCCAGCCCATTCCGATCTGGATTGCGGATTATGTCCTCGCTACCTACGGCACCGGCGCAATCATGGGGGTTCCGGCCCACGACACGCGGGACTTGGAGTTCGCCCGCAAGTTCACCCTGGACATCCGGACGGTGGTCGAGGCCCCTGCCGGGCAGGAATCGGTCGGCTACGTGGGGGACGGGGTCAGCGTTAACTCCGATTTCCTCAACGGTTTAAGCACGCCGGACGCCAAGCGTGCGATCACCGCCTGGTTGGCGGAGCGCCACCTGGGCCGGCGCATGGTCAACTACAAACTGCGGGATTGGCTCTTTAGCCGGCAGCGCTACTGGGGTGAGCCGTTTCCCATTGTTTGGCGGCACGGACCGGACGGTCAGCCCTGGCATGAAGCGCTCCCGGAGACGCAACTGCCACTGGTGCCACCCGACCTCACCGACTTCAAGCCCACGGGTGCGGGCGAACCGCCCCTGGCCCGGGCCACGGGCTGGGTGCGTCTGCCCGACGGGAGCGAGCGGGAGACCAACACCATGCCCCAGTGGGCGGGCAGTTGTTGGTATTATCTTCGCTACCTGGACGCGCGCAATGAACGCGCGTTGTGCGATCCCGCCGTCGAGCGCTACTGGATGGGCGCCCGCGGGGGAGCCACCTCTCCGCCCTTGTCGGGCCGCCGCGGCCCCGCCCCCGGCGTGGATCTCTACGTGGGGGGAACGGAGCACGCGGTGTTGCATCTGCTCTATGCCCGCTTTTGGCACAAAGCGCTCCACGATCTAGGCTTGGCCTCCACCCCGGAGCCCTTTTTCAAACTCGTGAATCAAGGGCTGATCTTGGGCGAGATGGAGTTCACCGTGTTCCTGGATGCCGATGACCAACCCTGTAGCGCGGAGCAGGTGCGGGACGTGGCCGAAGAAGCGACCCCGGAGGGGCCCCGGCTGGTCGGTTGGCACAAGCACAACAACGCCAAACTGCTCGGCCGGCGGATTTCCGACGATGACGTGTTGAAGTCGGGCGACGGTTTCTGTCTCAAGGCCAAGCCGGCCATCCGCGTGGACGCGCGCAGTTTCAAAATGTCCAAATCGCGCGGCAACGTGATCAACCCGGACGCGGTGCTGGCCGAGTACGGCGCCGACGCCTTTCGGTTGTACGAGATGTTCCTGGGGCCGCTGGAAATGGTGAAGCCGTGGAGCACCAAGGGGGTCGAGGGTGTGTATCGGTTCTTGGGCCGGGTCTGGCGGCTGTTCGTCGAGGAGGCCAGCGAGACGGAGTTGGAGCAACACCTCACCCTGGAGCCGCGCCGGGGTGCGCAGTGGCTGGGCAAGGTCCGGTTGCACTCGAGCCTTCGGCCCGAGGCGCCGCAACCGGCCCAGCTCAAGGCGTTGCATGCCTGCATCAAGAAGGTGACCGAAGACCTTGATGGCCTCCGTTTCAACACCGCCATCGCTGCCCTCATGATCTTCGTCAACGAAGCCATCACCTGGGAGGTCAAGCCGGTGGCCGTTCTGCGCGACTTTCTGGTGTTGCTGCAACCCTTCGCCCCCCATCTGGCGGAGGAACTGTTCGCCAAGCTGGCGCCGGGGGAGGCGGGGGCGCTGGGCTCGATGGCGTACCTGGCCTGGCCGGCCTATCAGGCCGCCTTGCTCCAGGAGGCCACCCTCGAGATCCCCGTCCAGGTGAACGGCAAGCTCCGCGGCCGCATCCAGGTGGCCGCGGCGGCGGGGGCTGCGGACTACGAGCGGCTCGCCCTGGCGTGCGAGACGGTCGGCCCCTTTGTGACCGGCAAGACGGTGCGCAAGGTGATCGTCGTGCCCAAGAAACTGGTGAACCTTGTCTTGGGCTAGAACCTCGCGTATATTCTGGTCGTGGCGTACCTGACTCGGCAGGAACAGATCGTGCTCTGCGTGCTCCTGACGCTGCTGCTCACCGGCTGGGCGGTTCGGGCGTGGCGGAGCACCGCGCCGCCGCCGCCGCCGGTGGCGACGCCTCCCCGTTCTTAGCCGCATGCAGTCGCAGAATTTCGACGAAGTCCTCGACCAGATCCTGGCGACTGACTCGCGCTATCACCGCGAGGCGTACCGCTTCGTGCGCGAGGCGCTGGACTACACCCAAAGAGCCATCAGCAAGGCCAACAAAGGCAAGGTCCGCCACATCAGCGGCCAGGAGTTGTTGGCGGGTATTCGCGCCCATGCCCTGGCCCAATACGGGCCGATGGCGCTCGCGCTGCTCCAGGAGTGGGGGATCCAGCGCTGCGCTGATTTCGGGGAGCTCGTGTTCAACCTGGTCGAACACGGCGTCCTGAGCAAGACGGAGAACGACAGTCGGGCCGATTTCCAAAACGGTTACGATTTCCAGGAAGCTTTCTGCAAGCCGTTCCTGCCCAGCCGTCGCCCCACCGCCACGGAGTCCGAATCCAAACCCGCCTAGCCGCGGTCCGGTGGTGGGCTCCTCCTGCCCGCCCTCATCGGCCCGCGAAGGAGAGGGCCTCTTCCATCCAGTCGTCCAAGGCGAGGACGTTGCGCCGCTGTTGGAAGGCGAAGCGTTGCGCGTTGCGCTGGGCCCACCGGAAGGCCCCGCGGCCCGCCGGCTGCATCAGGCGAGAACCCGCCGGCAGCGTCCGCCGCAACCGCGCGTGGAGCCACCCGGGTAGCGAGCGGCGGAGCAACTCGTCCTCGAGACTCACCAACGCCTGGGCGCTGCCCGGATCCCCCTGGCGGGCGCTGCGCCCGAAAAGCTGGCGGTCCACCCGCAGGGACTCGTGACGCTCGGTCGCCACCACGTGCAAACCGCCCAGGCGGGCCACGCCGGGCCCCAATCGGATGTCCGTACCGCGCCCAGCCATGTTCGTGGCAATGGTGATCCGGCCTTGCTCGCCCGCCAACGCGATGATGGAGGCTTCTTCTTCGGGGCGGATCGCATTCAAGATGCGTACGGCCAGACCTTGGGCCGACAAGCGCGCCCCCAACTGCTCGCTGGCTTCGACGCTGCGGGTGCCCACGAGAATGGGGCGGCCGGTCGCGTGGATCCGCTGGATCTCGGCCTCAATGGCGTCCCATTTATCCGCGGCGCGCGCGAAGAGGCGATCCGGCGCCTGTTGCCGCAGGCAAGGCCGGTTGGTGGGCAGGGTCACCACCGGGAGGCGATAGATCTGCCAGAACTCCGCCGCGGCCTCGCTGGCGGTGCCGGTCATACCCGCCAGACGCTCGTAGAGCCGGAAGTAGCGCTGGAAACTGATCCGTTCCAGCGTCTCGCTGGGGTCGCTGATGGCGAGGCCCTCCTTGGCTTCAATAGCTTGGTGCATCCCTTGGCGCCACGTCCGCTGCGGCATCTGACGCCCGGTGAACTCGTCCACGATGACGATACGGCCCTCGACGATGAGGTACTGTTGCCCGGGCTGGTAGAATTCGCGCGCGACCAGGGCCTGCTTGACCAGCTCCAGCCGGCGGCCCGGGCTGCGCCAGATGCCCGGCAAGGGGGCGCAGAGGGTCTCGAGTCTTTGAACGCCGGCCGCCGTCAGTTCGATCTCCCGATAACGGTGGTTCACCGCGTAGTCGTGCTGGGCCCGCAGGGGCTCCGTGAGGCGCCGGGCTAGTTGCACGACTTCCCGCAGGGCCTCATTCTTCCGCGGGGCGGAGATGATCAGGGGGGTGACCGCCTCATCGATCAGCACGCTATCGGCCTCGTCCACGATGGCGGCGTGCAGCCCGCGCATGACCAGGTCCTCGGGGGCGTCCGGCCCCGGTCTGAGGAGCCGGCGGATCAGCCGGCGCGTGGGGTCGCGGAGGCCCGCCAGGCGGAGGCCGTCGCGGAGGAAATCGGCGACCACCTCTTTGCTGGTGGTATAGGTCAGGTCGCAGTGGTAGGCCCTGCGGCGGGCTTGGGCGTCCATGTCACCGGTGACGACGCCGACGCGCACCCCGCAAAACCGATAGAGTGGCCCCAGCCACTCGGCATCGCGCTTCACCAAGTAGTCGTTGACCGTAATCAGGTGGCACGGCTTGTGGCTCCAAGCCCAGAGCACGGCGGCCAAGCCAGCCGTGAGGGTTTTGCCCTCGCCGGTAGCCATCTCGGCCAGGCAGCCGCGATACAGCGCCAAGGCGCCCATCACCTGCACCAGAAAGGGCCGGAGCCCCAGTTGGCGGTCCGCGGCTTCGCGAATGGCCCCTAAGGCGCCCGGGACCAGCGCGACCGCGTCGCGGCCGCCGCGCCGAAAGCCCTCCCGCTACCACA
>JAJXTA010000360.1 GCA_021784265.1 bacterium
ATGACCAGGTCGGCCGTGCGGGCGGCACGGTTGGCTCCCAACGCGCCGGTCACCCCGATAGCCCCGAGGTTCAGCGGGTTGTCGTAGCGCAGGCTGCCCTTGCCGGCCATGGTCTCGCCCACCGGGATGCCCGTGCGCTCCACGAAGCGCGCCAGCACCTCCGTCGCCCCGCTGTAAATGACGCCGCCCCCGGCGACGATCAGCGGGCGCTGGGCCCGGCGAATCCACTCGGCGGCCCGCCCTAACGCCCCCGGGTCCGGACGGTTGCGCGGCACCGACCAGACCCGTTTGGCGAAGAAGGCCGCCGGGTAGTCGTAGGCCTCGGTTTGCGTGTCCTCAGGCAGGGCGAGCGTGACGGCGCCAGTCTCGGCGGGGCTGGTCAAGACGCGCATCGCCTCGGGGAGGGTGGTCAGGAGCTGATCGGCCCGGTAGAGCCGGTCCCAATAGCGGCTGACCGGCTTGAAGCAGTCATTCACCGAGATGTCCTGGGTGTGCTCGGACTCCAGTTGCTGCAACACGGGGGCAACGTTGCGGCGGGCGAAAATATCGCCGGGCAACAGCAGGACCGGCAGCCGGTTGGTGGTCGCCACCGCCGCCCCGGTGATCATGTTGGTCGCGCCCGGGCCGATCGAGGAGGTGCAGACCAGGGTCTGCAACCGGTTCTTCATCTTGCCGTAGGCGACGGCACAATGGACCATCGCCTGCTCGTTGCGGCTCTGGTAATAGCGGAGGGCCGGGTACTGCTGGAGGGCCTGCCCCAGCCCGCTCACGATCCCGTGGCCGAAGATGCCACAGCAGCCGGCAAAAAACCGCTGCTCGACGCCGTCGCGTTCGACGTGCTGGTTGAGGAGGAACTTCACGAGGGCTTGGGCCATCGTCAAGCGTTCGGTCTTGGTTTTCATAGGATAGGTGTTGCTCTTAGTCCAGCCCGCCGCGGGGTTCCACAAAGCGGGTCACTTCCTCCAAGGTGGGCATGAAGTTGGCGCAGCCGTGGCGGGTGACAACAATGGCCCCGCAGGCATTGCCCAGGCGGGCGGCCTTCCGCCAGTCCCAGCCCTGCAACCGCCCGTAGAGCAGGCCCGCGGCAAAGGCGTCGCCAGCCCCCAGGACATTGGCGATGGCCACCGGATATCCAGGCGCCTCGTGGATCTCGAGTCCCCCGCCGGGAGGGCGGCAATGAACCCGCGCACCGCGCTGGCCCCGCTTTTCCACCAGCACCGCCGGCCCCAGCGCGAGCAGGGTGCTGATCGCCCGGTCGACGTCGCCACCCACGCGGGTATCGGAAACCGAATGGGTGCGGGCAACGTGGGCGGCGTCCGTGAGCACCGCCGCCTTGATCTCGTCCTCGGTGCCCAGGACCACGTCGGTCCAGCGCAAGCTGGCGCGGATGGCCACGCCGAAGGCGCGCGGGTCGTGCCACTGGTCGGGCCGGAAATCAATATCCAGCACCACCTGGGCCCCGGCGGCCCGGGCGCGCTCCGCGGCGTAGAGCGTCGCGCTCCGGCTCGGCTCCCGGCTGAGGTTCGTGCCGGCGAACTGAAACACCCGGCAGCGCGTGAGCGGGGCGGCCAGGACATCGTCGATATCCAACCCCAAATCGGCGCAGTTCTCCCGGTAGAAGACCAAGGGGAATTTGTCCGGCGGCTCGATGCCCAACACGACCGCGCTGCTGCGGCGCCCCGGTTTGCGGGGAATAAAGTCTGTGATCACCCCCTCGCGCTCGAGGAAGCGCAGGATGAAATCACCCACCGGGTCGGTCCCCACGGCCGTGAGCAGGACCGTGCGCAGTCCCAGCCGCCGCCCCCCCACGCTGATGTTGGTCGGCGAACCGCCCACGTAGGCGGCAAAACTGCGGATGTCGGGGAAGGGCGCCCCCACGTCGTTACTGTAGAGGTCGATCGAGGACCGGCCCATGTGGACCGTGTCGTAAGGCAGCGGGGCCGGTTCCATGACACCTCACGCCCCCGGGGGGTAGAGCGGCAGCCGGGGATCCGAGGCCCGGTAGGTCTGTTTCACCCAGGTGTGCCGGGGATCATCCTGGTTGGCCAAGCTCTGCGCGCTCCCCGCCAGCACGTTGAGATAATACGTGGTGTACCCAGGGGCGCTGACCACCGGATGGTACCCTTCGGGCACCAGGACGGCGCAGCCGTGCTCGACCCGCATCAAGGCGTCGATGGGCTGGCCGGCTTGGTGCAGCGGCGAGGCGGCATCCGTGTAAATCCACTGGCAGGCGTAACCACCAGGCGGGTCAATTTGGTAGAAGTAAATCTCCTCGAGGTCCGCTTCGACCAACCGGCCCTGGGCATCGACCACATGCCGGTCGTGTTTGTGCGGCGGGTAACTGCTCCAGTTGCCGCCCGGGGTATAGACCTCGACCAAAACCAAGCGGTGGACCGGCGCTCCGGGGGGCAGAAGATCATTGATCTGCCGGCTGACGTTATCACCGCCCCGGATCGAGCGGGCCACCGCCTCGGGGCGGATCAGCCACGCCGGATGATCCTGGTCCGTAGGCGCCCAGGTTACCGCGTACTCACCCGCCTCCTCGGCGATCACCCGGAAGTCGGTGCGTCGGGGCAGATACAGCGCGTGCGCGCCGCCGGCGAACACCGTTCGCCGCCCTCCGAACCCGGACCACGAACCCCGGGTGGACTCGATCGTGTAACGACCGCTGAGGTTGACGAGCGCCAGCTCGTGCTCGCCGGTGGCGAAGGACCAGCTTCGCCCCGGCGCTAACCGCCGCACTTGGAACGAAAGGTAATCCCAACCCGCCCCCGCCGGCGTGATCTGCAGCAACAGGTCAGGATCCTCGGGCGCCGCCACGGGGCGGACCAGGAGGTTGGCAGCGGAGTAAGGCACGAGAGGAAGCGGGTCCGGGCGGCAACTCACTCCGCTTCCGGCCAGTACCGTTCGGTGACGACCTTCGCTTCGGTGAAGAAATCGAGCACGGCCCGGCCTTGGGCCTTGATGTCCGAGAATTGCGACCCTTTCATCCCACCGAACGGCAGATAGGCGACCGGCGCAGGAATGCCCACATTGATGCCGATCATCCCGCACTCAACCTCCAGCTTGAACCGGCGGGCCCAATAACCGCTCTGCGTGTAGATCGAGGCGCCGTTCCCATACTCGTGACAGTTGAGGATCCGCACCGCCTCGTCGAAACTCTCCGCCCGGAGCACCACCACCACAGGGCCGAAAATCTCCGTCCGGTGCAACGCGCTTCCCGGCCGCACCTCGGTGAAGACCGTGGGCCCCACGTAATGGCCGCGCTCACCTCCCGGCACGACCACCCCTCGCCCATCGACCGCCAAGCGGGCCCCCTCCCGCAAGCCGGTCTCGATCATCGTATGAATGAAGGCCTTGGCTTTGGCCGAGATCACCGGTCCCATCACCATCGCCTCGCGCGCGACGGCGGGGTCCAAAGGATTGGCCACCCGCACCTTCCGACACGCTTGCACCAATTGCTCACACACCGCGGCGTACGTGGCGGCGCCCACCGCGACAATCGCCGACGCCGCCATGCACCGCTGGCCGGCGCAACCGAAGCAGGAGGAGATCATGTTCCGCACCGCCTCGTCCACCCGGGCGTCGGGCAGGACCACCAAGTGATTCTTGGCGCCGCCCATCGCCTGACAGCGCTTGTGGACACGCGCGCACTGCTCGGCCACCGCCCGACAAGTCCGGCTCGAGCCGACCAACGACAGCCCCTTGGGCAGCGGATGGGCGATGAAGGCTTCGACCACGCGCCGGTCGCCATGCACGAGGTTGAACACGCCGCGTGGCAACCCGGCTTGGTCGAGGTGGCTGGTGATCCGTTGCATGGTCAACGGCGTCTGTTCCGACGGCTTGGCGACATACGTGTTCCCCGCCGCCACCGCGTAGGGAAAGAACCAGAACGGCACCATCCCGGGGAAATTGAATGGGGCCGCCAAGGTGAACACGCCCAGCGGCAACCGGAGCACCGCGCCGTCGATCCCTTCCGCCGCCCCCACCAACGTGTCGCCTTGTCCCAAGACCGGCAACGCGCAGGCCACTTCGCAGTTCTCGATCAACCGCTTCACCTCCGCCCGGGCGTCCGGGAGCGACTTCCCATTCTCCTCGGTGATGATCCGCGCCAGCGCTTCCTCGTCGGCCCGCAGCCGTTCCAGCAACCGGAACAACGGCTCGACCCGGCGCGCGGCCGGGGTGCGGCTCCAGGCGGGAAAGGCCGCCCCCGCCGCCACGACGGCCCGCCCGGCCTCCTCCGCCGAAGAAAGGGGGACCTGGCCGAGGACGGCGCCGGTGCCAGGATTCTCGACCGGCAACAAACCAGCAGCCTCGGCCTCGACCCATTGGCCGTCGATATAGTTCTTTAGCGGCGCGTCGTGCATGTCTGCTCACCTGCGGCCATCCAGCCATCCCGCCGGCCCGCGGACGGACTCCGGGCGCTGAACCGCCACATCCCAACAGGGCTCCCAGCAGGCGGCGGATGTGCGGGCGAGGTTATCGGCCAGTTGCGGGAATGGAAAGCCTGAAATTCCGTGATGAATCCGCGCATCCGCGCATCCGCGCGGGCGGCCTTGCCGCGTCCGGGGCCGGCCGCCAGGCGGCCACAGCCCCCTGAATACTAGTCGGGCGGAGGTG
>JAJXTA010000361.1 GCA_021784265.1 bacterium
CACGATGTCCGGGGCGCCGTCCCCATCGAGGTCGGCGGCATCCATGACGATCCAGCGCCCGGCGATGCACTGGCGGAAGGTCGTCGGCTTGAACTGGAGCCCGCCCTGGTTTTCGAAGTACACAAAGCTCTCCCGGGGGCAATTGGTATAATCCGGGAAGAAGGAGATGGCGGCGATGTCCAGCTTGCCCGTGCCGGCGAAGTCCCGGGCGACGGCCTTGTAGGCCCCGTTGACAGGGTAGAACCAGGCTTCCTTGTACTGGTGGCGGCCCGCCTCGCGGTAAATCCGGACCCCGTGGAAACGTTTGAGCGGGCTGGTGTACTCCCCATTGTCGCCATTGACGACCAGGAAATCCGGGCGGCCGGTGTGGTTGAAGTCGGCGAGTTCGAAGTAATTGTGGCCCCAGACCGGCGGCTTCTGGAGGATCATGTCGCCGCTGAAGTTGCCCTTGCCATCATTGAGCATGACGATGAGCATCTCCAGTTCTTGTGCCATCAGCACCGCTAGGTCGGGCTTGCCGTCGCCGTTGAAGTCGGAGACCACGCAATGCACCGCCCCGGCCTTGGTGGAGAGGACGTGCTCCCGGTACTGGCCGGCGCCGAGGTTCTCGAACCAGGAGAACCGCCCCGTGAGGTTGCCAAACATGCACAGGGCGAAGTCCATTTTGCCGTCGCCGTTGAAATCGGCGAAGGCGGCCTGGCAGGCGCGGGGCAGGTCCTTGAGAATGACCTTGGGTTCGCCGAAGGCGTCACCTTCCCGGGCGACGAAGAGGAGCGAGGCCAGGTAGCGCTCGGTTGGGATGAAGCTGCCGACGCAGGTAATGTACAGGCCGGCGTCGGTCTCGACCAGATCGGCGGGGGCGTTGCCGAGGCGGAGTTGCTGGAGCAAGTTGCCGTGGGCATCGAGGACGAAGAGGGATTGCTGGCGGTCGTCGCCCACGAAGAGCCGGTGGGTGGTGGGGCTGATCTTGACCAATGTCGTCGTGGGAGTGGCCGTGCGGAACCGCGGGGGCTCGACTCGGAAGTGGGGCAGCCCGAGGGTGATCTGGGCATGCGGCTCCTGGGGCAGCGCGTGCTCAGGGGCGTTTTGCAGGTAATAGGCCTCAATCAGCGGCCAGTCTTCCGCCGGGACCATCGGCTTGTCGGTATAGATCTTGCGCGCCTTGATCAGCTCGCCGTCGGGCGAGCTGGCGTAGTTAGGGATGGCCAGCCCCAACTGGACCTTCATCCGGGGGAGGATCTGCTCGCCCCAGCACTTTTTATCCAACATGTCGGGCGTGGGAAAGGCGTGGCAGCGGGTGCAGGCATTCCGGGCGGCGGCCTCGCCCGGGGACATGTTCACCGCCGGTGGCGGCTCGGTATCGCCTTCGCCATAGGGGTCGATGGGGTTGGCGGCGGCCCCCAGGGCCGCCGGCAGGCCCAGCAGGGCCAGCGTCCACGCCACCGGCCCGCACCACCACCGCCGGGTGGGTGGCCGGCCGCCTGCCTCGGGCTTGCCCCGTCGCCTCCCGGTATGGACTGCGAACATAGGGCGATTAAGCTCGCCGCGCGGCTGGGCCGGCAAGTTTTTTCTCCCCGGCCCGGCCCCGGGTTAAGAACTGCCGCCCGCCTGCCGATAGGAAGAGGATAGATGCAGACCGTGTCGGACGAACCCCAGACCAACCTGTCGGGCGGGCCGCGCCTGGCCTCCCGGCAGGGCCCGGAGCGCGCCGGCGCGGTGGCGGCCGCGGGCGACGAGGCCCGGCCGCTGCCCAGCGCGACCCAGATTCCCGACCTGGAGGCGCTGGTGAACGCGGCGGTGCTGGAGGTGTTCGCCACCATGCTGCGCTTCCAGGTCCTGGCCGTCCCTTGTCCGAGCCCGCAGCTCAACGGCCAGCCGATGATCGTCGGGGCGGTCGGGTTCAACGGGGTGCTCAACGGGGTGGCCTATCTCCACGCCACCGAGGAGTTTGCCCGGGCCATGACCCGGCTCATGCTCGGCCCGCAGGAGGCCGAGCTGGACGCCGGGGAGCTGGTGGACGACACCTTCGGGGAGCTGACGAACATGGTGGTAGGGCACTTGAAATCGCGGTTGGCCGATCGCGGTTTGTCCTGCGCGCTGACGATCCCCACCCTGATCCGCGGCGGCCATTTCAAGATCCGACCGCTCAGCACCGCCGAGCGACGCATCTTCTGCTTTCGGTGCGACGACAACCAACTCGTGGCGGAGGTCGTCCTGGCCCCACCCCAACCACTCTAAACTGGCTCGACCGTCCGGTGGCATGACACCCCTTGCTTACAGCCCACCTCCCGTCTTCCCGCAAGCCCCGCGCGCTGGAGGGCGGTCGCGATGAAACTCAAACTACTCAGCGTGGACGACAGCCGGGCCATCCGGATGATCATCGGCAAGGCGCTGGCCCGCTACGATTGCGACGTGCTCCAGGCCCCCAACGGCTTGGAGGGCCTGCAAACGGCGCTGCGCGAGAAACCGGATTTGATCATCCTGGACTACACGATGCCGGTGATGGACGGGGCGGAGATGCTGGCCCGGTTGCGGGGCAGCGCGGAAACCCGCGACATCCCGGTCATCATGCTCACCGCCGAGGCGGGCAAAGACACCGTGTTGCGGATCGCCCGGCTGGGCGTCAAGGGCTACCTCATCAAGCCCTTCACCGAAGAGCAGTTGGTCGAACGGCTCAAGCGGGTGGTCGATCTCCAGATCAAGCAGGACCTCACCCAGCGGCCGCGCCGGTTCGACGATCCGCTGGAGGTCTTGGTGGTGGACGACAAGGCGGCGATCGTCGAGCAGATTCGGACCGGCTTGGCGGACCTGCCGTGGGTGATTCAAGGCTGCGCCTCGGTGAGCGAGGCGGTCGCCGCCGCCGGCCAAAGGGTGCGGGACGTCGTTCTGGTCAATCTCGCGCTGCCGGACAACGGCGCCTTCTCGTTGTTCCAGACCCTCCGGGCCAGTGCCCAGTACCGGAACCTGGCCATCTTCGGGATGTGCGTGCGGATCGCCGTGGAGGACCAGAACCGGGCCCAGGAATCCGGCTTCACGGGCGTCGTCACCAAACCGATCGATTTCGAGGATTTGAAGAACCGCCTGGGGCGCGCCCTGCGGCTGGATATGTCCTACAAGTTTTTCCAGGAGCGGGAGGAGGTGCTGGTGCTCAAAGTCCCGGCGCGGCTGGATTCCTATGTCTTCAACAACATCACTGCCATTCTCCACGCCAAGGTGGCGGAGGCCGTGGACGCCGGGTTCGACAAGCTGCTGGTGGACCTGAGCGCCTTGCGCTCCGCCGATATCAATGTCATCCGCTTGGGGCTGGCCGTGGTGAAGCTCTGCCAGGACTTGTCCATGCGCATGAAGGTCGTGGTGAACGACGATGTCCACCGGGAGTGCCGGGTGTACGAGGAGACCAAAGACTGGAACTTTGTCCGCTCGCTGGACGAAGGGATTGCCAACCTTAAGGGGACGCCGTTGGTGCCGGCGTAGGCGGGTGGGGGAGCCCGAGGCGGGCGCCGACCAGCTCCGGGAGGTACTTGACCGGCACCGGCCCGGGCGCCAGCGCCGCCGCGTGAAACTGCGCCAGATCGAAGCGTCCGCCTAACGCGCGCTCGACGGCTTGGTGCAGGTGATAGAACGCGCTCCGCCCGGCGAAGTAAGTCGAGAGCTGGACCGAGCTCTGTTTGGCCCGCAGAATCTTGAGCCGCGCCTCCCCTTCGGACTGATAGGCCTGCTCCCGGAGGAAGCGCAGGGCCTCGTCGTCGGTCATGGCGGCGCAGTGCATCTGGTGGTCCAGGAGGGTGTTGGCCACCGCCCGCAGGTAGAATTTGAGCTGGGTCAGGCGCAGGGCCAGGCTCCCCTCGCCGTAGCCTTGGTCGAGCATCATCCCTTCGGTATAGACCGCCCAGCCCTCGATGTACACCCCGGAACCCAGGACGCGGCGGATGAGGGAGGGGTTGCGATTGGCGTACTCCAATTGCACATAATGGCCTGGATAAGCCTCGTGAATGGTCAGGATCCGCAGCAGGTGGCGGTTGTACTCCTCCAGGTAGCTCTCCACCCGGGCCGGACTCCAGTCTTTGGGCGGCGGGCTGACGGCGTAGTAGCCGCTGGCCTTGGGGTCCAGCGGCGGCGGGGCGTTCATGTAGGCCGTCGAGTTCCCGCGTTCGAACTCCGGCATCGCGATCACCTGGCAGTGGTCGGGCGCCGGGAGCGCCAGCAGATTCCGGTCCCGGATGAACCGCTTGAGGCGGACGACCGTCGCTCGGGCGTCGCGCACCAGGTCGCGGGCGGCTCCGTGCTCCTTGCCGATGCGCTCCAGGACTTCGCCGATGGCTTGGCGGCGGCCGGCGGGATCGTCGGCGGGGAAGGGCCGCCGGGGGAAGTACTGGCTCCAGAGCTGCCGGGCGATGATCCACATCTGCTCCTGGACTCGGGCGAACTCGGTTTGGGCCTCGGCAAAGAGTTGATCGGCGGTCACGCCGGCGTCCAGCTCCAGCTCGAGTTTGCGGTCGAACCGCTCTCGGCCCAGGCGCCACTCCCCGTGGGCCTGGGGCAGCAGATCGTGCTGGAGGAACTGGCCATACTGCTGGAGGCAGGCGACGACCCGGTTGGCCGCGGTGTGGAGGGCCGC
>JAJXTA010000362.1 GCA_021784265.1 bacterium
CACGGCCGCCGCCCCCATCCTCCTCACCAGCCGCAAAGCCGCCCCCGCGGCCGGCGATTGGGAAGGGCTCTACTTTGGGGCCAACGCCGGGGCGTCGGACTTGGAGTATTGCACGGTCGCGTACGCCGGGGCTTCGATGGGCTATTACCATTCAGCCTATCGTTACGCGGGCGTGTTCGTGGATTCCTCCAGCCCGACCTTTGGCTATCTGCGCGTGACCAACAGCTACGGCAACGGGATGGAACTGTACGCCGCCAGCCCCAGCTTGGCGCACGGGAACATCGGCACCAGCCGCGGCAGCGCGCTCTTCGCCTCCCAGGCCAGCCGGCCGACGGTGCAAGACTTCCGCTTCGTCGGGAACGGCACCGTCGCCGGCAACTACGCCATCAGCCTCGACGCCAGCTCGGTGGCGGAGCCGAGCCAGACGGTGTTCGTCACCAACCGGCAACAGGGCATCGAGGTGCGGGGCGGCACGCTGCCCGCCGACGCCACCTGGAAGAGTTGGGGCACCAACGCGCCCTACGTGGTGGATGGCGATGTCACCGTCGCCGGTGGGGTGCAACTGGTCATCGAACCCGGGACGGCGGTCAAGCTGCAGAGCGCCGGTCTCTACGTCCAAGGGGTGCTGACCGCAGACGGCGCCACCAACCCCATCGTGTTCACCTCCTGGCGTGACGACACGGTGGCCGGTGACAGCAACGGCGACGGCGCCAATACCTCCCCGGCCCGGGGCGACTGGAAGGGCATCTACCTCTCACCGAGTTCGGGCGCCTCGGCCTTCAATCAGTGTACGGTGCGGTACGCGGGATACAACTTGGGCTACTTCAATAGCGCCTACCGCTACTGCGCGCTCTATTTCGACCAGTGCGCCCCCTCGTTCACGCAGGGGCTGATCAGCGATAGCTACGGCGATGGCATCGAGACCTACTCGGGGGCGGCGACGATCACCGGCACCCAGTTCGCCAACCTGGCCGCCGGTTCGTATGCCATCGTCTGCGACACCACTGCGGCGTTCCCCACCGTCGCGGGTAACACCGCCAGCGGCGGGGGCGTGCCCGGCATCGCCCTGCCCAGCGGCACCATCACCGGCACCAATGCCTGGCCTAACCCGGGCGCGGGGGTCGCCTATTACCTCACCGGGGAGCTCTCGCTGGCGCCCGGGGCGCAACTGCTCATCGACGCCGGGACCGTGGTCAAAGCGGCCGACCAGCGCTTCTTGATCAGCGGGACCCTGCTGGCCCAGGGCACCACCAACGCCCCCATTGTCTTCACCAGCGCCAAATCGCCGCAGGCGGCCGGTGATTGGCTCGGGCTGTACTTCGCGCCCAGCGCCAGCAACTCCGTGCTCAACGCCGTAACCGTGGCCTACGGGGGCGAGAACAACCTGGGCTACTTCCACGCCGCGTATCGCTATGCGGCGATCTACCTGGATGGCTGCAATCTGGTGGCGTCGAACCTCGTGGTGCGGGACAGCCGGTGGCAGGGCCTGGAACTGTACGCCGCCAGCCCCACCATCGCCACCGCCACGTTCAGCAACTGCGGCGGCCAAGCCCTGCACGGGGAGGCCACCTGCCGGCCGGTGTTGAGTCAAGCCACCTTCAATGGCAACGGCGGGGGCAGCTCCGGCTACTACACCGTCAGCCTGGATGGGGATTCGGTGGTCACGCTCAGTGGCGCCGTCTTTAACACCAATCGTTTCTCCGGCATCGAGATCCGCGGTGCGGCGTTGGCTTCCGACGGTCTCTGGCAGAACTGGGCTACCAACGCGCCATATGTGGTCACGGGCGACCTGGGGGTGAACAGCGGCGCCCGCCTCACCATCGAGCAGGGCGCCACGGTGAAATTCCAGGGTGCTGGTCTCTACGTCTATGGCACCCTCGTGGCGGACGGCACCCCCGGCCGCATCGCCTTCTCCTCCTGGACGGACGACACGGTGGGCGGCGACTCCAACGGCGACGGGCCGGCGACGACGCCCAAAGCCGGCGATTGGAAGGGGCTCTACCTGGCGCCCAGCGCCGGGGCGTCGCGGCTGAACAACTGCTCCGTGCGCTACGCCGGCCAAGGCAATCTCGGTTATTACGATTCGGCCTACCGCTACGTGACGATCTTCGTGGATGGTTGCTCCCCCGCCATCACGAATTGCCAGATCGGCGACAGTGCCGCCAACGGCCTCGAACTCTGGTCGAGTGCCGCCACGGTCACCGGGACGAGCTTCAACAATTTTGGCAGCAGTGGTTACGCGCTGGCGTTCGACACTCTGGATCGTTTCCCGGTGATGGACGCCAACACCGGCTCCGGCAGCGGGTTGGTCGGGATCTACGTCACGGGCGGCACGATCCCCTCGTCCAGCACCTGGCACTATCCCGGCCCCGGCCTCCCCTATTTTCTGAACGACAACGTGACGGTCGCCGCCGGCGCCACGCTCACCATCGAGGCGGGCGTCACGGTCGCCTCGGGTGGTCCGGGTCTTTACGTCCAAGGCACCCTGCTGGCGCCCGGGACCGCGGCGGCGCCGATCCAATTCACGAGCCGGAACGCGGCGCCGGCGGCCGGGGATTGGAAGGGAATCTACCTCGGACCCCAGGCCGGGGACTCGGCCCTGAGTTACGTCACCGTCGCCTATGCCGGGCAGGGCAACCTGGGGTACATCAACTCGGACTATCGCTACACGGCGCTGTATGTGGACGGTTGCAGTCCCCAGTTTGACCACCTGAGCGTGCTGAACAGCCTCGCGGATGGGATGGAGCTGCATGGGGCCAGCCCGCTGATCACGGGGGCCACCTTCCAGAGTTGCCGCGGCTATGCCCTCCGCGCCGAGGCGACCAGTTGGCCGACGGTGCGCGACACCACCTTCACCGGCAACGGGGCGGGCGGCGCCGGCAACTACGCCGTGGCCACCGACACCTCGTCGGTGCCGGACCCCACCAACGTGACCTTCTCGCAGAACAAGTATTCCGGAGTGGCGGTGTGGGGGGGGACGCTGGCCGCCGACGCGGTGTGGAAGAACTGGGCGACCAACGCCCCATACGTGGTCACCGGCGATAGCACGGTGGGCTCCAAGGTCTCGCTCACCATCCAGGCCGGCACGAACGTCAAGTTCAAGGGCGCCGGCCTCTACGTCAACGGGGTCCTGATGGCCGATGGCGACACCGCGCCGATCAATTTCAGTTCCTGGCAGGACGACACGGTGGGCGGCGACTCCAACGGTGACGGCTCGAGCACGACCCCCGGCGCGGGCGATTGGAAGGGGATCTACCTCTCGCCCAACTCCGGCGCCTCGGTGTTCAACAACTGCAACTTCGCCTTCGGCGGCCAGAACAACCTCGGTTACATCAACTCCGCTTACCGCACGACCATGTTGTACGTGGACAGTTGTTCGCCGTGGTTCACCGGCTGTTCCGTGGCCAACAGCGCCGCCCAAGGGATCGAGCTCTACAGCAGCGCGGCCACCATCCAGGACTGTGCCTTCGCGGATCTTGGTTCGAGCGCTTACCCGATCGCGTTCGACACCTTGGATAGCTTCCCGGTGATGAGCAGCAACACGGTCAGCGGTCGCGGCTACCAAGGAATCTACCTCCCCACCGGCACGGTGCCCGTTTCGGGGACCTGGACCAAACCCGGAGACGATTTTCCTTACCTCCCCAGTGGCGACGTGACCGTCGCGCAGGGGGCCACTCTCCGGCTCGATCCGGGCGTCGTCTTCGGCGCGACCGGGTCGGGGCTCTATGTCAACGGGACGCTGCTCGCCGTGGGCACGGCGGCGCAACCGATCCTCTTCACCTCGGATTACGCCACCCCTTCGCCCGGCAATTGGAAAGGGATCTACCTCGGCCCGCAAGCCGGGGCGTCGGTGCTGAGCTTCTGCAACGTGCTTTATGCCGGGGGCGGCAATCTGGGTTACTTCAACTCCGCCTACCGCTCCACGGCGCTCTACCTGGACCAATGCTCGCCGACACTCGCCGACCTCCAGGTCTCGCGCAGCGGCTCGCTGGGAGTGCAGTTGTACGGCTCCTCGGGCCTGATCCAGAGTTGCCTCATCAACTCGAACAATGCCGACGGCATCCAACTCAGCGGTGGCAGCCCGCAGGTGATCAACAATACGATCGTCGCCAATAGCGGGTCGGGCGTGCACAGCGCCGGCGGGGCTCCCAGCCTGGCCAACAACATCCTCGCGCTCAACGGCCAGAACGGCGCGCGCTTGGACACCGGTGCCATGATCCTGGGCCACAACGACCTGTTCCAGAACGGCGCCGGCGCTTACAGCGGGATCGCGGCCGGCCCGGGCGACTTGGCGGTTGATCCGCAGTTTGTCAACCCGGCGCTGGTCAACTACCGACTGCTGGCCACCTCGCCGTTGCTGCACGTGGGAGACGCGACGGTGGTCGATCCGGCGTGGTTGGATTTGGACGGCAATTTCCGCGTGCAAGCGGGCCAGGTCGATCTCGGGGCTTACGAGCTGGGCGCCACCGCCCCGCAACGCCTCGTCGATGGTCTGATCCGCAACCTCGGGGAGACCAACTACACCGGCGGCGGGCTCTTCGATTTGCCCGACCAGACCAAGACGCAAGCGGTGGGCGCGGGCGTCCCGGCCGTGTACCAACTCCAAG
>JAJXTA010000363.1 GCA_021784265.1 bacterium
ATACCACCCATCGCACCGACCGGGCTGGCGCGGCGGCGAGGGCGGCGTTCCGCGGCAACCAGGTTCGGTTGATCGGCGGCGTGGGGCCGGACGGCGGCTTGGCGGAAGTCTATCTCGACGGTGTCAAACTGGACGTGCCGGTGGATTGCTGGTGTCCCACGCCGCGCGCGCAACAGGTGCTCTACTATCGCAATGGCTTGTCGTCGGACGCTCATACGTTGCGGGTCGTGGCGCGCGGGCGGGGGAATCCGCACGCCACCGGCGCGCAAGTCACCATCGACGCCCTGCAGTACTCCGCCGCGGCCCAGCCCTTGGCCCCGCCCGCCGAGCCCGGGCCGCGGGAAACCCAGCGGATGCTCTTCGGTTACCCCGCTCGCCAAGACTACCAGGATGCCGCCGGCCACCCGTGGCGGCCGGGCACGGAGTTCGTCATTCGTCTCGGGGCGCTGAAAGACGCGGTGACCGGCTCGTGGTGGACGCAGCCGCTCACCGGTCCCGTCACTGGAATCCGCGACGCCGTCCTCTACCGTTATGGCATCCATGGCCAGGAGTTTTGGATCAATGCCACGGTCGGTCCCGGCAAGTACTACGCGCGGTTAAAGTTCGCCGCCGCGCGCGCCTTGGAGGCCAAGTTCAATCGTTTCGACATCCTCATCAACGGTGAACCACGAGTCCAGGGCCTGGATGTCCCGGCGACGGTCGGAGGCGGGGATCGTGGCGGCGACTTGGTCTTCAATGACCTCCGCCCGCGGCATGGCATCATCGAGATTCGGTTGCGCGGGCGGCGTTGGACTTCGGGCCCCGCCGCGGTTCAGGGCGAAGCTTTTCTCCAGGCCCTCGAGCTCGGGCAGGGCGCCGGTGGCCCGGGCCTCCCGCCGGTAGCGGAGTTGGTCCAACCCTAGCCCGAGCCGGTGTCAACGGGCCTCACCAGCGAATCGCTCATCGCCCGCCTGCGGCGCCTGAACGGGGCCGCCTGCGCCGGGTGCCGAGACGGGCTCTGTTACCACCAGGTGCTGGTGAGTATCTACCTGGGGTTGGCGGACGCTCCGCGGTGCCCGCGGTGCCTGGCCGCCGCCCTGGGACGGAGCCCGGTGGCCCTGCGCGACGAGGTGGTCGCCGCCCTGCTGCGGCGCGACTGTTACGCCCGCGCCTGGGCTTGGGCGACGCAGGAAGAAGCAGGGGGCCAGGAACCGTCGCCCACCTGTCCCGCCGTGGCGCACCCGCGGGCGGGTGAGACGCCGGCGCTCGCGGACCCTGAGCCGGCGCCGACCCCGCCACCCGTGTCCGGTCTCCCCACCGGCCTTGGGCTCGCCGCAACTCCCGCCGGGCAGTGGGACGCCGGCGACCTGGGATGCGGCGAGTTGGTGTTGGAGTTGAGGCACCGCCTGGAGCGCCTGCCCCCGGCGGCCGTGTTCCAGCTCACCGCACGGGACGCCGGGGCCCGAGAGGATTTGCCGGCGTGGTGCCGGCTCATGGGACATCGGCTGGTGCGCGCCGACCACCCCGTCTATTGGATCGCCCGGCGGGACACCGCCCGAGCCCAAGCCAGCGAGGCGGACCAAGCGCGCTGACCAGGCCGGGCTTTACAACCCTGCCGGCAGCAGGAACACTCCTCCCATCCGCGCGCCGTCTGTCCGCGGAGACGGCTCGAGCGAGCGCCGGTTGGTCCCGGCGCACCCGACGGCACGACGTCAGCCCCTGCGCGCGATCACTCGAAGCAACGCTATGCCAGGCAAATTCTGCGTCTCCCTCTCCTTCGCCCAAGACAACCCGGACAAAGCCACGGTGGCTTTCGTCGTGGCCAATGCCGCGCTTGGTTCCGGTCAGGATACCGTGGTGTTCCTCAGCACCGAAGCCGTCCGCCTCTCCCAGAAGGGGTATCCCGACGCGATCCGCGAGGCGGGGTTTGCGCCCCTCACGGAACTGATGGACAACTTCGCCAAGGGCGGTGGCCGCATCTATGTCTGTTCGCCTTGCTTCAAGAAGCGGCAACTGGATGAGAACCACCTGGTGGCCGGGGCGGTGATCGTGGGCGGGGCGAAGCTCGTCGAGTTCCTCGCCGGGGGCGCGCCTTGCGTGAGTTACTAACCCGATCCCCCCTGCCGGGACCCACCTGGCCGCAGGGCCCGCGCCGCCGAGGACCCGCGGCCCGGTGCGGCCCTGGTCCGGCCCGTCCGGCGCCCCCTTCATGGACCCGATTGCCAACCATTCGCTCGTCCCAGACACCGCGTTTGACGGGGGGGATTTGGATTGCGGCGGAGGCTTGCTCCTATTGATCCGCCGGCACATCGACCCGTTGGCGCCCGGGGGTTTGCTTGAAATCCGCTCGACCGACAGCTCGGTCGAGGCTGATCTGCCCGCGTGGTGCCGCCTCACCGGCAACGAGTTGGTTTCCTGGACCAAGACGGGCCGGCAACGCAGTTACCTGGTGTGCAAAGGGGCGTTGGCGGCGCGGCGCGCCGGCCTGACGGCGCCGCCGCCGCCCGCCCTGGCCCCCCGCCCAACCGCGGTCACGCCCGTCCTTCCCGAGACCTTGCCTCCGCCGGCCCCGGCCCCGCCCGTGCCGCCCCTGGCGGTGATGGGCATCGGCAGTTGGCCCCGGCCGCGCTGGATGCTCCAGGCGGTTCACGACCATCTCGAAGGGCGCCTGGGCGACGCGGAATTCCAAGCAACCGCTGACGACGCCGTGCGGCTGGCGCTCGAGGCCCAGCGGCGGGCCGGGGTGGAGGTCGTCACTGATGGCGAGCAGCGCCGCGACAGTTACGCCAGCTTCGTCGGGGGCCTCCTGGAGAACTGCCAGCTCATCCCGCTTACGGACCTGACGGCGATGGTCGAAGACCCGGTGAAGTTCGAGCGTGAGCTGCGCGCGTTGGACGTGCCCGCCGCTCAGGTGCGTCACCCGGTCGTGTACGGTCCGCTGGGGCGGCGCCGGCCGCTGGCAGTCCACGAAGTCGCGTTTAGCCGGACCCTCACGCCTCAACCGGTCAAGGTGGCCTTGCCGGGACCCTATCTGCTTACGCGCACCATGTGGTTGGATTGCCTGCGAGAACGACCCTACGCCACCCGCGAGGACCTGGCGCGCGACGTGGTGCGCGTGCTGCGGGAAGAACTCCACCATCTGCTCGCGGCCGGCGCCGCGATTGTCCAGTTCGATGAACCGGTCCTCACCGAGGTCGTGTTCACCGGGGCCCAGACCCAGCGCAGCTTCATGTGCGGCGCCTTGGCGGAGAAGCGGGCCCCCGCGGCGGAATTGGCGTTCGCCGCCGAACTGCTCAACGCCGTGGTGACTGGGCTGCCGCCGGAGCGGCTGGCCCTCCACGTCTGCCGCGGCAACTGGACCCGCGACGAGCGCGCCGCCTTGCGCGGCGACTACCGCCCGCTCCTGGGATTGTTGAAGGCGGTGCGGGTCGGCACCCTGTTCCTGGAGCTCCGCACCCCGCGCGCTGGGGAAATGGAGGTGCTGCGCGAATTGCCTCCCGACAAGCGGCTGGGCGTCGGGTCCGTGAACCAAAAGCTCGATCAGGTCGAGCCCCCGGAGACCATCCTCGCCCACCTGCGCCGTGCGGTGAACCTCTTCGGCCGCCAGCGGGTCTGGTTCACCCCCGATTGCGGTTTTGCCACCTTCGCCGACAATCCGGTCGCCGCCGCCGCGGTGGCGGAGGCCAAGCTGCGCGCCCTCGTCCAGGCCCGCGACCGCTTGGTTTGAGGACGGCGGGACCGCGGGGTGACGCGGGGGGGCCTGCCCGAGGCCGGCGCGGAGCAGGGAAGAAGATGAGTGGACTCACTTTTTCTTGACGGCGCTCGCGCCACCAGCGCAGGCTGGGCGCGAAATATGAGCGCACTCATTTCTGGCCGCAAACGCCGGACGGCGGGATCCCGCGCCGGGGGCGCCCCGGCCGGCGGCCGCCGCCGCGCCAACAAGGAAAAGACCAAACGCGCCATCCTCCGCGCGGCGGCCGAGCTATTTGCCCGCCGGGGTTTCCACGCGACCACCACCAAGGCCATTTCGCGCCTGGCCGGGATCGCCGAGGGAACGCTGTTCAACTATTTCCCGAGCAAAGAAGACCTGGCCCTCTACTTCTTCGAGGAAGAGCTGGCGGAGTTGATTCGATGGTTCGAGCGGGACAAGCGACTCCAGCGCGCGGCGTTGCCCGAGCAGCTCTTCGCCCTTATCCACCGGCATCTGGAGCGGTTGAGTCTCTACGAGGATTTTCTGGGGGCGGTCTATTTGCGGGCGCTGCAGCCCGCTTCGAAGCTTAGTCCCCTCAGCCTCCAGTCCCAGCAGTACCACCTCCGCTACCTGCGGTTCGTCCGGGAGGTCCTGGCCCGGGCGGAAGGGCGGGGCGAAATCCCTCCCGTGGGCGACCTGGGGGCCTATGCTGTGGGGTTGTTCCACTTGGCGATGATCACCTACCGGTTGCAGGACGGTTCCCCGGGCAAAGAAAACACGCTGGCCTTGTTAGATCGGTGCCTCAAGGTGGCCACTCGGCTCCTGCGCCAGGGAGGTTGGGAATGGTGAGGAAGGAGGTCCCGGATGGCGTCGTCGGCCGGGGGCTGCGGCTGAGCCGGCTCGGCTTCAGTCTCACCG
>JAJXTA010000364.1 GCA_021784265.1 bacterium
GGGTGTGCTATAGATAATCTATAGCACTTCGTCAACCAAAAAGTGGTCCCGCGTCCCCTTTTTCGGCATCTTCTTACGGCACCGGCCAAATTAGCCGAGGATCAGGGTCTCACTCCTCCCCATGATTTCGCCACCACCAACCCGGCGCCCCGGCCGACGATCGTACTCTCCCACCGCCCGGCTTCCCAACCAGCCGGCGGTCGGTCAATCCTCCAGGCCAAAAGGGCGGAGCGCACGCCGCCCTGCGGGACTGGCCAAACGAGTCATCTCTGTCTCGAGGCGGTCGATGAGGCGGGCGGTCTGGGTGCGATCCGCAGCGGCACCGGATTGCTCCAGCACGCGGCAGAGAGCGGGAATGGTGGGTGCGCCAATACTCTCGGCACTGCCACGGAGGGTGTGCGCGGCTCGTTCCAGGGATTGCCTGTCCCCGGTACCGTGGGCGCGTTTGAGGTCCGCGATGCGCGTCCGTGCCCCAGTGAAGAACAGCTCAATGAGTTCGTTCGCCAGGTGCGGGTCGGCGGGGCTGGCGGAAGGTCGCGGGGACGTGGCCGCGCGACGGCTCAGGATCGGCCCGAAGGTCAGTGGTGCCGGGGCAGGTTGCGCGGGCGCCGGCTCGGGAGGCGCACTAGAGCTTGCCGGCGACTGGCTCTGGGCGACCGGTGGCGGTGTATCTGGCAGGACCACCCGGCGGGTCGCACCGCGCCAGGCCGCCAACCCGAGGACCACGATCCCGCAGCCAATCCCCAGCCACAGCCAGGCGCGCTGCGCCGCCTCAAGCCGAGCGACCTCGGCCCGCATCGCCGAGGCGTGCAGGCTGAGGACGGCGCCCGGGACCGCGAAAAGACGCTGAGCCGCCTCGCTCACGATGGCTTGTAGATGAGGGTCGCGCGGCTGGACTGGGCCAGCTTGGCCCGCCAAGGCCTGGGCGTGCGCAACATACATGGCCACCTGAGGCGCCTGCGCCGCAACGAGGGAGCCGAGTGCCCGGCAGTGGGCGGCAAGGCCGGCGGGGAGGGCCGGCGATCCCAGCGTCGCGCCGAGGGCGCGGTCGGTGCGCGCTAACTGGCTGCTGGTGTCGCGCAGTGCTTGCCGCAACGCCCCGCGGCCGACCGGGTCGGCGCTCGCCGGCAAACGGCGGGCGAGGAGGCTGATGCGGTCCGCCAGGTTCTCCTCCTGTTGGAGCAGAAGAACAACCGTCGTCGTGGTCTGGGCGGCGACTTGGGAGTCGCGGAGTGTCCGCAAGGGGATGACCGCCGCCAGCAGGAGCCACCCGGCAAGCACCGGCGCCCAGAATAACGCCACGGCGGTCAGGCCTGGGCGGCGAGCCGTGTGGGAGTGGGTCTGGCCTCTCATACGCCGCGCCAATCGAGACCGTGTGCGGAAGGACGCGGATGGAAGCCGCGCCGGCGCCCCGGCGGCGGGTATGAGCCAGAGGAGAGCGGCAACAGGGTGTCCCTCACCGCTTGATCCCCAGCTTGTCCATTAGCTCGTAAAGGGTGGGGCGGCTGATGCCAAGCTCAGCGGCGGCCCGGCTCACCCTCCCTTGGTGTTTCTCCAGGGCCTGTTCGATCATGCCGACCTCCAGCGATTCCCGCGCGTCCTTGAGCGTGCGTCCGGCCACACCCGTGAGGGCGTCGGCCAGTTCCAGGTCCGCAGCCGTCACGTGATGGCCCTCGGCCATGATCACGGCCCGCTTCACCCGGTTCTCCAACTCCCGCACGTTGCCAGGCCAAGGATGCTGTTGGAGTCCGGCACGGGCGCCGGCGTCGAATTTGAGCGATTGTTTGCGGTTTTCCGCCGCGAACCGGCGGAGGAAGGCATTGGCGAGCAACAAGATATCGCCCGCGCGGTCACGCAACGGCGGCAGGCTCACCACCACCACCGCCAGCCGGTAATAGAGGTCCTCCCGAAACGTGCCTTTCTCGAGAGCGGCCTTGAGATCGACGTTCGTCGCCGCGATCACCCGGGCGTCGATTTGTAGTTTGGCCCGCCCGCCAACCCGTTCGATGGACTGATCTTGCAGAAATCGGAGCAACTTGACCTGGAGGGTGGGCGACAGCTCCCCGATCTCATCCAAAAAGAGGGTGCCGCCGCCGGCGGTTTCGATCCGCCCCACGCGCTGCACATGCGCCCCCGTGAAGGCTCCTTTCTCGTGGCCGAAGAGCTCGCTCTCCAGCAGCGTCTCCGGAATCGCCCCGCAATTAATGGCCACATAAGGGCCGTCCTTGCGGGCGCTGCAGCGGTGGATCGCCAACCCGGCCATTTCCTTGCCGGTGCCACTCTCCCCCAGCACGAGCACCGGGGCGTTGGTGGTGGCAACCTTCCGGATCGAGGCAAAGACGTTCTGCATGGCGGTGCTGTTGCCGAGCATCCCTTGGAAGGAATCAGTGGCGACTTGCTGTTGCATCTCGCGGTGTTCCTTCTCCAGTTGCGCCAGGTAAAAGGCGCGCTTCAGGATCACCTTCAGATCGGCCATCTGCGGCGGCTTAGGCAGAAAGTCGTAGGCCCCTTGGCCGACCGCCTGGAGGGCATGATCCTTCTCCCCTTGGCCGGTGATGATAATGATCTTCAGGTGCGGGTCCAAGGTCAGCAACTCCGCCAAGGCAGCGAAGCCTTCGCCGGGTTCGCCCGGCTGGGGCGGCAAACCCAGGTCCAGGAGCACCACCGCCGGTTGGTGCTCCTGGAAGGCCGCTACCGCGCTGGGCCGGTCCTCGGCCAGAACGATCTCGTACTCCTGCCGGAGCGCCCACTTCATCTGGGAGCGGATCTCTTCGTCGTCGTCAACAATGAGCAGCTTCGATTTCATTCAGATCAATCAATTCGGCAACCACACCCGCACGGTCGTTCCTTTCCCCCGCTCGCTCTGGACTTCGATTTTGCCCCGGTGCGCGTCCACAATCATTTTGGTGTGGAACATGCCGATGCCTATACCGCGCTTCTTGGTGGTTTGGAAAGGGCGAAACAGCGAATGCTGGAGGAACTCCGGGCTCATCCCGCAGCCGGTGTCGGTGACGGTCAATCGTCCCCAACCGGGTGTGGCGTTAGTCTCGATCCGGAGGTCGCCGGCGGACCCGACCGCGTCGGCGGCGTTAAGCACGAGGTTGAGGATGACCTTCTTGATCTCACCGGGATCCAGCAGCAGCTTGGGCAGCTCGCCCAAGGCCTTGGTGAGGCGCACGCCGGCGGCGAGCGGCAGTGACGCCAGGGCCTCCTCGACAACCGCGTTCAGGTCGGCGGGCACCAGATTCATCTTCATCTCCTGGCGCAACACGCTCAGCCGGCCAATCAAATCGTTGAGGTGATGGACGCTCTTCGAGACGGCGCGCAGGGCGTCCTCGCGAAAGGCGGGGTCGGCGAAGTGGGTTTCGAGGTTTTGCAGCATCAGGGAGAGAGCCGAGGCCGTGTTTTTGAGGTCGTGGACAAAAAAGGCCGACATGGTCTGGAAGGCCTCCATCTCCTTGGCTTGGAGCAACCGCTGGGAAAGCTGCACATTAAGGAGGTTGGCCGCGACCTGGTCGCCGATACACTTCAGCACGTCCAGCTCCTCGACGGTGAACGAGACACCGCCCACGCGGTCTCCGAGGGTGATGAGCCCCAGCAGTTCGCCCGCCGCGACCAGGGGCACACAGATCCGGTTGCCACCCTTGCTCGGGAAGTAATCCGGGTGCAAGAGTCTGAGAACCTCGACCCCCTCCTGCCTGGAATCGTCGATGTCCACCGGGTACGGCTGGTCGCGCAGGCGCGCCGCCAACCCATGCAGGTCCTGCGTGGTGCCCGCCAAGTCGTTGGCGGCGTTCTCGGGCAGGCTCGTCGAGGCCCCAAAGACCAGCCGCCCTTGTCCCCGGTCCAGCAGCCAGACCGTGACCGAGAGCATTTGGAAGGAGTTGGAGAGCCAGTTGGCGGTGGCCCGACAGAGCGCGCGTTCCTCGAGCAAGGAGGTGGTTTGGTCGGTGAAGGTCTTCCAGACGCGGCGATAATCGTACATGGGGCGCCGGAGATGCCGTCCCACCCAGCGTTTGAGGCGCAGCCGAATCCGCTCCGAGAGCAACAGGGCGGTTAACACCACCAACGACACCAGCACCACGAACGCCCGCAACGGCAAGGCCTCGCCCCCCCCCATCCAGGTGACCGCCTGGGCCAGTAACCCAACGATCACCAGATACACCCCGACCAGCAACGCGGTGAGCGAGTTGTAGAGCAGGCTGTGCGAGGGATAGAGGTCCACGTTGAACAACCCCGCACGGGAGAGCGACACCGTCATCAACAGGCAGGCCACCACCAAGACCCCCCCGCGCGCCCGCTCCAGCGACAGGTCCACCGACCCGTAGAGCATCGCCTGGCTGCAAATGTAAATGCTCAGCACCAGCCACAGCCCCAACCCCAAAACCATGTACTTCAGCCGCCAGCGCATGGTCCCCACGGACGTCCAGAACGTCCGCTCCAAGTTCATCAGGATCAGGACGACCGCCACGAGCATCAAGACGTTCAGCCCCACGCCCGGCCGCCCCAGCCGCAAGACCCACTGTCCGGTGGGGGCGAGCAGTTGGGCCCCCACCACCAACTGGTCGGGAAAGGCCACGAC
>JAJXTA010000365.1 GCA_021784265.1 bacterium
CGCCGCCGAGGCCCGCGGCGCCGCGCCCACTGCCCGCGAGGCCGCCCGACCGCGCGGCGTCGCACCTCGCACAGCCGGGCCTCGCCAGGGCCGAGCGGGCGGGCTTTTTGTAGGAGTTACTTATTTACTTACATTTAGCTTGACCCGATACCGCCCCGGGATTACCCTGCCTCCCAATGGCATTCCGCCCCCTCGCCTCGAACCGCCCCCGGCCCGGCCGCTGCCCGGTTCACCACCTCGGCTACCGCCTCCCCCCACCCCATCCCGGCTGACCTGCCGCCATGCCCCGACGTGCTCCGGACCAAACCACGATTACGTTTACCCTGGACAAGGCCACCAAGCATTCCCTGCGGCTGCTGGCGGCGCAGGAGGATGGGGGGATGTCGGCGCTGCTGCGGGGCATCATCACCGAAGCCCTCGCCCGGCAAAAACCCCCAGGGTCGCTCCGCCGGCGCGCGGCTTCGGGGGTGGCGGAAGCAGCGACTCCGACGACGACCGTTACTGGTCTGGAGGCCCCCGCCGGAGATGACTTGGCCCTTTTGTAGCTGCGAGGTAAAGCGCGGCTCACTTCGCTCCGCCGTGGGCTGCAAGAGCCGCAAGCGTCTCCGGGAAGCGCCCCGGCGGTCGCGCCTGCGAGCCACAGCGAGCTCCGGCGCGTGAGGGGTGTCGCCGTGCTGGCGGCGACCATCTGGAGCCTCGACGACGCAGGTTGAGCCCGGCGTCGCAGGAGGCATCTAACGATGCTTATCGCTCAGTGGGTTGTTGAGGACCGGCGGCGGGCCCAGAAACTCGCGGGCGGCAACCGGAGGCCGGTTTAGGGAACGGTTCCGGTGAGATTCCCGTTGGAACCGACGGTGAGGTTGTTGAGGTCGGTCAGGATGAGGTTCAGACCTTGCAGGTTTTGGCCGGGCGCAACGTCGAAGGCCAAGGGCTGGTTCTGGTTGGTGAAGAGGGCGTCGAGGGTCGCGCCATTGGCGGTGCCCGCGAGGTTCTGGAAGGTCCGGGCTTGGTTCAGCCGGCCGGTGTGCCCGAACTGCACCGCGCCATCCGCCGCGATAATCCCGCGGTCGTTGTTGAACTGGAGGTTGGTGCCGCCAGCGGCGTCGCCAATGAGGCCGCCCGAAGCGATGACGGCCGAGGAATTGAAGTCGCCGTTGATCTCCACGTTGCCCAAGATGCCCACGCGGCTCGAGGCCAAGCCCGGCACGACCGCCCCTTTGGCCGCGATGCGCCCGCTGAAATCGCCACCGAAAGTGAGGTCACCGAGGATGTTCCCCAAGACCACGACATCGCCGCTGGGATTGTCGCCATTGGCCTGGAGGCCCCCCAGGCGCGTCAACGCCCCGCTGTGGCTGAGGACGGGGGCGCCGTTGGCGTCCCGGAGGATCGCGCCGAGGTCGCCTTGCGCCGCGACCACCCCCTGGAAGGTGTTGTCAGCGTTGATCTGGCTGATGAGATTGCCCCGGCTGATGATGCTGCCGGTGGCCGCCAGATCCGCGTGGAAGTACGTTACCCCCGGATTGTCGCCTTCCCCGCCGCTGGCGAGCACCCGGCCCAGGTCGGCCGCCACGGTCGTTGCGCCTCCCGTGACCGGATCGAGCCGGATCCCGGTGGTTTGGAAGACCCCCGTGAGCGCGCCCCCGAACAGATCGACGTTGCCGAACTCGCTCGGGGCCGTGACGGCGGTGAGGCCGTTGCCCGCGCGCAGCATCAGATCGCCGAGCGGCCCAGTGCTGGTGATGGCCCCCATGATCGGCTGCCGGGTGTCCACCGACCCGCCGTCGCCGATGAAGCTGATCGTCTGGATCTGGGCCGACCGGGGGCCGACTGCCTGGACGGCGACTAGCGCCGTGACAGAAGCGTTGTCCACGATTTGGTCGGTAAACTGGACCGGGCTGTCGTTGAAGTGCTGATCATTGCTGGTCCGCAGATAGAGGGTCACCGGTTCGTTCTCGCCGAACCGGACACGGAAGGTGTCATTGGCGAGGTTGATCTGCGGATAACCGCCCTTGATCGGGTTGTAGGCGAGGATCGCCGCCACGCCGTCCCCATCGTCACCCGGGCCATTTTCGCGCTCGCCAGTCACGCTGTCGGTCAGGGTGCCGAACGCCACGCCCATAATCCCCGCGGTTTCAACCGTGCCGGTCAGCGCGGTATCGCGGACCGAGACGCCCACGATCTGGTCCAGCGGCAGGATCACGCCGCCCGGAGTCTTGGGCGCGTAGTTGAAGAAGGCGGCCTGGCCAGGGGTCACCGCGTTGAGCAGGTCGCCGTCGATGGCGACGTTGCGCAGGCCCGACGTGCCGTTGGCATCAAGCCGCGAGAGGTCGAATTTGGCGGTGGTCCCAAAGGTGAAGAGCACCAGATCGAAGCGCACATCGTCCGCGCTGGTTGTGGGTGAACCATTGGTCACGCGGATGGCGAGCTGCGGATTGCTCCCCGCAGTCGCGTCGTAGAAGTAGGCGAAGGTGACACTGCCCGGCAGCGTGGTGCCAACGACCGGAATCGCCTGAATCTGGCGTTGCACTCCGCCCTGAGTTACTTGGAGCACTTTGTTGCCGCCCGCGGTGGCGGCGGAGATCGTCCCGATGTCCCCGGCGATGATCTGGCCGGGAGTCCCGCCCTTGACGGTGAGGCTCTCCAACTCCCCGGTCACATTAAGCAGACCCGCCAGCTCCCCGCCGACGGTCATGGTGTTGATCGATCCGGCATTGATCACCCCGCTCGCCGTGAGGGAGCCTGTGAGGTTCAGCGTGCCAATCGCCCCCGCGACATTGACCGTACCGGCCACGTCACCACCCACGCTCATCGTCCCCACCGAACCCACGGTGAGCAGGCCGCCGCTGGCGAGCGATCCGCCAATCGTGATTTGTTCGAGGGCACCCGGGCCGGTGTCGCTGAGCGTGCCCGTGAAGTTGCCATTCACCGTGAGGGACCCATGCTCGAAGTCGAGGAGGGTGAGCTTGCCGGTGAGGTCGTGGCTGAAAGTGAGATTGGCCGTGTCGCTGCCCGGGCCACCATTGACCTGCGTGACCGTCGTCGGGTTGATATCGTTGATGTTGAAGGTGTCATCACCGGCCCCGAGCGCGATGTTCAAGGCGGCCAGCCCGCTATAGGTAATCCCACCGGCGCCCATACCCAGGCCGGTCAGGGTCGTCGGGGTCAAAGTGCCCGTCTTGGCGCCCGTGCTCCCGGTGTCATCCACGTTCAGCGTGTCGGCGCCACTGCCCACCACCGTCAACGCCCCTTGAATCTTGTCCACCACCCCACCACTGGCCGGCGCCAGACTGCCCACGTTCACCGTGTTCGTCCCGCTGCCCGTCGTGAGGTTCGTCGCCCCGCCAGTGGCCTCCACATTGACGGTGTCACTGCCCGCCCCGCTGTTCAGATTGGTCACGGTCCCGGCGCTGGTCGAGGCGACCGTGAAGGTGTTGCCACCGCTGCCCAGAGCGATATTAAGCGTCGCCAACCCGCTGTAAGTGATCCCGCCCGTGCCCAGGCCCAGGCCCGTCAGGGTGGTCGCCGTCAATGTGCCCGTCTTGGGCCCCGTGCTCCCGGTGTCATCAACATTGAGCGTGTCGGCCCCACTGCCCGTCACCGTGAGCGGCCCCTGGATATTGTTCACCACACCACCGACCGCCGGCGCCAAGCTTCCTACGTTCACCGTGTTCGTGCCGGCACCGGTGTTCACCACCAACGCCGCCCCGGTCGCCTCCACGTTCACCGTGTCGTTGCCAGCGCCACTATTGATGGTGGTAGCGGTGGGGCTGTCGATCGAGGTGACGGTGAAGGTGTTGCCACCGCTGCCCAAGGAGAGACGCAACGCGCCGAGGCCGCTATACGCAATGCCACTCGGTCCTAGCCCCAAGCCCATCACGGTCGTCGCGCTCAAGGTCCCCGTCTTGGCCCCGGTGCTGCCAGTGTCATCCAAGTTCAGCGTATCGGCGCCACTCCCCTGGATGGTGAGCGCGCCTTGGACCTTGTCCAACACCCCTCCGGAGGCCGGCGCCAAACTGCCCACATTCACCGTGTTGGTCCCGCCGCCGGTACTGACCGTCGTCGGTCCACCAACGCTTTGAACATTCACGGTGTCGTTGCCGGCGCCCGTGTTGACAACTGTAGTCGTGGCGGGATTCGTGCCGGTGAGCGTCACCTGGTTGCCCCCGCTGCCCAGCGCCAGGTTTAGGTGCCCGAGGGCGGTGTACTGGACACCGCCACCCATCCCGAAGCCCGTGATCGCGGTCCCCGACACGCTGCCGGTTTCGGCGGCGGTGTCCGTTTGGTCCGTCAGATTGAGCGTCGCCTGAGCCCCAGCACTGCCGCCGTTGACATTGACGGCCCCGGCCAAGGCGTCGAGCGTCCCCGGCGTCGCTCCGCTCAGGCTTCCCAGATCGAAAACGTTCACCCCGCTGCCACCGTTGAGGTTGAGCGCGCCGGTGGTAGCCAACACCCCGACGGTGGCGCCCCCGTTCCCGGTGTTGATGGTTGTGGTCGCGGCGGGTGTGTTCAGCACGCTGAACGTGTTGTCGCCACTCCCCAAGTTGATGGTCAACGCCGCCAGCCCGGCAAACTGGATCCCG
>JAJXTA010000366.1 GCA_021784265.1 bacterium
CCCGGGTGGCGGAGATGGCGCCCCGCATGAACCAAGTCATCGGCGCCTTGCGGGCCCGCGGCGTGCTGATCATTCATTGCCCGAGCGATACGATGGCCTACTACCAGGCGTTCCCGGAACGGAAACTTGCCCTGGCCGCGCCCAAGGTGGACCTGGGGCCGATCATGGCGCAATGCGTCGGTCGTCTCCCCCAGGTCGAGCCGGCGCTCCCCATCGATGATTCGGATGGCGGGTGCGACGACCAGCCCCAGTGCCCGCAGGGTGGGCCGTGGCGGCATGAAATCGCGACGCTCGAAATCCGGCCGGGCGATGCCATCACCGACAGCGCCGAGGCCTTCTACCTCATGCGCGAGCGGGGCATCACCAACGTGATCATCATGGGTGTGCATGAGAACATGTGCGTGCTGGGGCGGCCCTTTGGCATCCGCCAATTGGTCCGCCTGGGCGAGCAGGTCGTCCTGATGCGCGATTTGACCGACACGATGTACAACTCGCGCCGCCGGCCCTTCGTGGACCACTTCACCGGCACGGCGCTGGTCTGCTGGCACATCGAGAAGTACTGGTGCCCGACCATCACCAGCGACCAGGTCCTCGGGGGAGAGCCGTTCCATTTCGCCGCCGACACCAAACCGCCCCGCGTGTTCGCCAACGCCGCCACCACCGCTCCGTGATCGGCGAGTGCCCCGCGTGGCCGCGGGCCAGGCTTCGCTTCAAAACGCGGGTCGCCCGCTCCCAGGACGCCGGCCAATGGAACGTGTATGAGCCGTACCGCGGAAATTGAAGACCCCATCCGCCCGCTTCCTCCGGCTGAGGCGCAAGCGATCGCGAAGTCGTCTTGGATCGCGGCGGCAGGCGTCGTTGCGTCGTGCCGGATTTCCTGATCGCCGCCCATGCGCAAGTTCAGGCCGACGCCCTGCTTGCCCGCGACCGGGGCTAGTACCGCGATTATTTCCTGGGCCTGAAACTAATCGATCCGAGCGGCGGCGGACGAACCAGTCCTCACCGCCTGGGAAAGGATTCGCCGCCCGGTTGACGTGGTGAGCCGCCAAGGGAATACTGGAAGCGTGACTTTGACACTGCCAGAAAGCCTTCAAGCGCGCCTCTCTCCGCAAGACACGGCGCGGCATTTGGCCATCGGCTTGTTTGTGACCGAGGAAGCCACGCTGGGTCAGGCCGCGCAAGTGGCGGGGATGTCGCAGGCCGATTTCCTGCGCGAACTCGGCAGGCGCCGGATTCCGATCCACTATGGCCGGGAGGAGCTCGCTGCCGACTTGCGGACCGTTGACTCGCTCGCGGCACGATGATTGTCGTGTCCGACACTTCACCCCTCACGGCCCTGCTGGCTGTCGGTGAGGCGGAAGTTCTCCCAAAGCTATTCCACGAGGTCGTTATTCCAGAGGCGGTGCATGTCGAGCTGCTCCGGCAGCATCTGCGCCTACCGGACTGGCTGCGCCTCGCCATGGTGATCGACACCGCCCAAGCTGCCCGGTATTCCCTGATCGTGGACGCGGGTGAAGCCGAAGCCATCGAACTGGCACGGGAACTCCACGCCGACCAACTCCTGATTGACGAGCGCAAGGGGCGGAGACTGGCCGCCCGGGAGGGGGTGTCGGTAATCGGACTGCTTGGGGTTGTTCTGCTCGCGAAGCGAAAGGCGCTCAGCCCGTCCGCGCGGACCTTGCTCCAGCGCTTGGAGAATGAGGCCGGGATGTATCTTGCCGAGGACATGCGAGATGAGACGCTCCAGACCCTGGGCGAATGACACCCCGGCATCATCCGTCGGTCGGTTTCGGGCCTTGATGGGGCAGATGCGGTTGAAGCCGCAGGTGACTCCGGCGGTGCTGGCAGAGGCCTTGGCCCTCGCGATGCCGGGCGCCGGGGCCATCGACCCCCGAGCGCTTCAGGTGGCCGCCATCCTCCGGACCGTGCTCGCGGGCGCGCAAGGCACAGGAGGCGCGGCACCGCCTCCGGTTGGGTTCGTTGGCGCTATGCCTGAACGGATCGCTACGAGGGGAGCGGGTTGCTGGTGGTGAGGGCAGGGTGTGGCGTGTGGCCAAGAGGCTGGCTGCGTTGTCGTTTGCGGCGAAGGGGTGCGGGCCCGTGGACCCGAGGGGCGTGATGGGGCGCACTTCCCCCTTTTCTTTTCGGGCTCCCGTTTTAGAATTATGGGCGGAATTGTTGAAAACGAAACTGCACGCTTATGGCTGAAGACAAGTCAGTGGTGAAACCGATGGCAGCGCCGCCGCTCACGCCGTTGCGGTGGCGGTCGAAGTTGGCCGCGACCCCGCGCCAAGCCCCGCGCTACGGGGTGACGATCAAGAACGCCCGGGGCGAGAGCGTGGCGCTGGCCGATCCGCGGGCCACGCGCGCCTTGGTGGCCTTGATGGACACCCACGCGGTGGTGGGGGGTGCGGCCTGCCATTGGGGCGGGCCGGCGGCCTTCGCCGAGATCATGGCCGCGGTGCACGGGATCATGTTCGCGGTTCAGGGCCGGGAATGGCATCAGAGTTACAACTTCGTCAACGACGCCGGGCACACGGAGAACGGCCTTTATGCCCTGCGGGCCAACTACGGCTTCGACGGCCTGACCTTCGCCGACCTGAAGGGTTTTCGCAGTCTGTCGAGCAAGCTGACCGGGCACGGGGAGTCGCACCTGAACCCGGAAGGGGTGTTGCTGAGCAACGGCCCGCTGGGCTCGGCGTTGCCCCAGGCGCAGGGATTGGCGGTGGGAGACAAGCTGGCGGGCAACGATCGGGTGACGCTGGTTACCGTGTCGGACGGGGCGTCGATGGAGGGGGAGGCCAAGGAGGCCTTCGCCGCCATCCCGGGTTTGGCGGCCAAAGGCCGCTTGAATCCGTTCGTGCTGATCCTTTCCGACAACGACACCAAGCTGTCGGGGCGCATCACCAAGGACGCCTTCAGCATGGCGCCCACGTTCGCCAGCCTCAGCGCTCTGGGGTGGCAGGTGATCGAGGTTCCCAAGGGGCACGATCTGCCGGGGGTCTATGCGGCCCTGGAGGCCGGGATCGCCCAGGCCAAGGCCAACCCGAACCACCCGGTTTGTCTCTGGGTCAAGACCGTCAAGGGCTATGGGGTGAAGGCGACCGAACAGAGTGCTTCCGGCGGCCACGGCTTTCCTTTGCCGAACGGGGAGAAGATCGTCGAGTTCGTGAGCGAGATCTACGGCGGCCAGCCGCCGGAGGAGTTCGCGCAATGGGCGCGGTCGTTGCGCGCGGACTGGGAGATGAAGGAGGTGGCCAAGAAAGCCAAAGCCGCCGCCAGCCCCGCCGCACCGGCAGTCAAGACCGACAAGGTGCAGTCCGGTCTGGCCAAAGCCGCCGTGCGGGCGGCGCAAGCGGGCTACCCGGTCTTCTCCGTCTCCGCCGATGTGCAAGGCTCGACCGGGATGAGCCTGTTCCACAAGAGTTTTCCCGACCGTTTCCTGGAGGTCGGGGTCGCCGAGGCCAACATGATCAGCGTGGGCGCCGGTTTAGCCAAGCAGGGGTTCATCCCGATTGTGGACACCTTCGCCCAGTTCGGTGTGACCAAGGGGAATCTGCCGCTGACCATGGCCGCGCTCTCTCAAGCCCCGGTCCTGGCCGTGTTCTCCCACGCCGGCTTCCAGGATGCCGCCGACGGGGCGTCGCACCAGGCCACCACCTACTACGCGGCCACCTCCGCCATTCCCCACACGGTCGTGATCTCCTGTTCTTGCGCCAGCGAGGCCGAAGCGCTCATGTTCCTGGCCATCCAACGGTATGCTGAAGCCCGGACTCACGGTCAGGACGGCGAGTCGGTGATCTTCTTCGTGGGGCGGGAGAATTATCCCTTGGCCTGGGTGGACCAACCCCGTTACGAGTGGGGGAAGGCCCAAGTGTTGGCCACTGGCAACGACGTGGTGCTCATCAGTTGCGGCGCCTTGCTCGGCAAAGCCATCACCGCCGGCAAGATCTTGGCCGACCAGGGTATTCGGGCCACGGTCATCAACACTCCGTTCATCAACCGCGTCGATGTCGCCACCCTCGGGGCGGCCGTGCGGGCCTGCGCCGGCCGGGTGGTCACCCTCGAGGACCATCAGGTCATCGGGGGCATGGGCGCCCAAGTGTCGCACGCCTTGGCGTTGGAAGGCGTGCCGCACCGGCTGAGGTCCTTGGCGATCCGGGGCGAATTTGGGCAGTCCGCGTATCTGGCGGATCAACTTTACGAGAAGCACGGGCTGAACGTGGCCAAGGCGGTCGAGGCGGCGCGGGAGCTGATGGCCCAGGGTTGAGGTTCTCATCCAACTCCTTGTAGGCGAATGTTTTAGTTGGGGAGTGGTGGTGTGCTCAGGCGGCCCCCGCAGCCGGGGCGGCGTGGGCCGGGGGCGAGGAGACCAGCTTATTTTGTCCAGGGATGGACAAAATAAGTTGACCCATCGCCCGCCCCCGTTTATACGTATGCGTACAGTTTGCTATGAGCGCCGCCCAGCTTTCCGTCCATTTCTTTCTCCAGATGTTTGTCATCCTGGGGGTGTGCCGGCTGGTGGGGTGGGTGGCACGGCGGGCCGGTCAGCCGCAGGTGGTGGCGGAGATG
>JAJXTA010000367.1 GCA_021784265.1 bacterium
TCCTTCCAGACCCAGGACGAGTACCGGGCCAACGACGGCACCGTGGTCGCTACCGACGACCGTCATGTGCGCATTTATAATCACCCCGACGACCGAGTGCTGGACTTCGACATCACGATCCACGCCTCGAACGGCCCGGTCACGTTCGGGGACACCAAAGAGGGCACGATGGCCATCCGGCTCAATGAATCCATGCGCTTGGAGCGGCGCAAACAACCCGGTCTGGGCCACATTGTGACCAGCGAGGGAGTGCGGGATGGCCAGACCTGGGGCAAACGGGCCAAGTGGTGCGATTACTACGGGCCGGTCGAAGGTCAGACCGTCGGGGTGGCCATTTTCGACCATCCCTCCAACCCGCGCCACCCGACTTGGTGGCACGTGCGTGAGTACGGCTTGTTCGCCGCCAACCCCTTCGGGCTCCATTACTTCGAGGGCAAACCCAAGGGCGCCGGCAAACTGGTGGTCCCGGCCGGCCAGAGCATCACCTTCCGCTACCGGTTCTATTTCCACCGCGGCGATGAACACCAAGGCCATGTGGCCGAGCGCTACGAGGCCTACGCCCACGAGCCGGCCGAGAATTGACGAACCCGGGTCCCACATGCACTACCAGACCCTCGGCGATGGAACCCCAAACGTGACAGAGCCGCGAACGTCGGTCAGCGAGCGCTCGGTCGCGAGTGGCGCGGCATAGGCCGCGGCAGCCTCGTGCCAAACGGGTTTTTGAGAACTCACCACGGTTGAACATCTCATGAATAAACTGAATCGACGACGCTTCCTGAAGTCCTCCCTCACCGCCACCGCCGCGCTGAGCCTGCCCGCCGCCGCCTGGGCGCGAGTCCCCGGCGCCAATGACGACATTCGCATCGCCACCGTCGGTTTCAACGGCCGCGGACGGGACCATATCCGCGGCATGCTCAACCTGGCCGGCGCCGGGGTCCGCTTGGTCGCCCTGTGCGACGTGGACCAGCGCGTGCTGGGCGCCGAAGTCGAGGCCTTGGCCAAGAAAGGCCAGAAAGTGCGGGGCTACACCGACATCCGCCGCCTCCTCGAGAACCCGGACCTGGACGCCATCACCATCGCCACGCCGAATCACTGGCATTCCCTGGCGACGATCTGGGCCGTGCAAGCCGGGATGGACGTCTATGTCGAAAAACCCGTCTGCCACAACGTTTGGGAAGGGGGCAAAATGGTCGAAGCGGCCCGCCAACATCAGAAGATTGTCCAGACCGGCACGCAAAGCCGCTCGAGTTACGCCATTCGCCAAGCCGTTCAGTGGGTTCAGGACGGGAACCTGGGCAAGGTCCTCATCTCCCGCGGCTTGTGCTACAAGCCCCGCCCCAGTATCGGCAAGGTCGATGGTCCCCAGCCGGTGCCTCCCTCCGTCGATTACGATCTCTGGTGCGGCCCCGCCCCGAAAGGGCCGCTCCTGCGCAAGCATCTCCATTACGATTGGCATTGGGTCTGGGATACCGGCAACGGCGACCTCGGCAACCAGGGCATCCACCAGATGGACATCGCCCGCTGGTTCCTGGGCGTGGACCATCTCTCGCCCCGCGTCTTCGGCATTGGCGGGCGGCTGGGCTATGTCGATGACGGCCAAACCCCCAATACCCTCATCGCCTACCACGACTACGAACAAGCCCCCCTCATCTTCGAGGTCCGCGGGCTGCCCCGCAGCAAAGACCTCCAGACCGAGCACGGGTGGAACTCGAAGGACATGGACCAGTTCATGGGCGCCGAGATCGGCGTCATTGTCCACTGTGAGGGTGGCCACATCCTGGTGCCGAATTACAGCAGTGCCACCGCCTTCGACAAAGACGGCACGAAGGTCAAGGAATGGAAAGGCGCCGAGGACCACTTCGCCAACTTCATCAAAGCCGTGCGCAGCCGCAAGCACACCGACCTCAACGCCGATATCCGGGAGGGCTTCCTCTCCAGCGCCCTGTGTCATACGGCCAACATCTCCTATCGCCTGGGCAAACAGACCGGGCCGGACGAAATCCGCGACAAGCTCAAGGCTGACCGCGATGCCGTGGCCACCTTCGAGCGGATGCAGCAGCACTTGGCCAGCAACGGCGTGGACATCAACCTCGATAAAGCTGAACTCGGCGAGTTCCTCCGGATGAACACCCGCACGGAGCGCTTCATCGACAATCCCGCCGCCGACGCCCTCCTCACCCGCAACTACCGCCCGCCGTTCGTCGTGCCAGAGAAGGTGTAGCCGGCGACGAACGCTCACCCGACGACGCGCCCCAATCCACGATGGTAGGGCTCGCGGTCCCCTGCGAGCCGTCCCCCCAGCCCCGCAGGGGCTGCGGCTGCCAGCCCAGGGTTGCGCCGCAGGCGCTACCCTGGGTCCACCGGCCCAAATCCATCCATCCAACCCCAACGGGGTTGCGACCAGCGTGACGGCCTACGGCCCCGTTCCGCAACCCCGTTGGGGTTGATTCACCACACCGCATCGTTTCCCAGGGTAGCCGCTGCGCGGCAACCCTGGGCTAGGCGACACAACCCCTCCGGGGTTCTTCCCCTGTGCCGATCGCGAACCCAACGCCGCCCAAGCCATGACCGCCACTGGCGCGCAGCGTCTTGGAGTGCGGTTGTCCTCTACCGCTTTCACGCCCCTCCAGCCCGCCGCCCCGCTTGCTCCCCACGCCCGGCCTTCCAGCCCAAAGCGCCAGGGGGCTGGCGCACTCCGCGGGGTGCGGCCGTCCTCGGCCGCAGCAGCGCTGCTGAGGCGCCGCGACCAGCCGAGCCGCGAACGTCAGAGAGCGGTGGGGGGGGCCACACGGGTCTGCACGGGCGGGGTGGACCGGGCGAGCCTGGAGGCCTCGAGGATTCGTGGGACGCCGTGGAAGGCGTCCCTACCGCGCGTCGGAGCGTCCCAGCGCTTGGTTCCACGCCAGCTTGCGGCCTGTCTGCCCCGGCGCCCCAGGCAGGCCTGTCTGCCGTGTCGGCACAGGCAGACGGCCGGAGACCGGTCGCGGTCCGCCTACCACCCAAGAAAGAAATCCGCCCCCTCCTCGCCATCGAGGAGCAGGGCGGAATCGCGATTCCCAACCGCAAGAGTCCGTTCCACCGGGCGGGGCGAGGAACCCGGAGATGGTTCAGTACCCGCCCGGCAGCAGCACGGACTACTTGCGGCGCTTCAGGAACAGGAACGTGAGACCGACCAGACCCATCAGCGGGTACACCGCCGAGGCGTCCAAGGTCTCGGGAGCGGGGGTGTTTGCCAACGCCATGTTCATGGAACTGGCCAGCGCGATCAACCCGACTGCAAGCAATACTTTTCTCATAGCTTTACTCTGTTGTTGTTACTGGTCTGCGGGCAAGGCACGCTGACCAACTTAACAACAGCATTCGGCATGCCAAAAGTCGATTCATTACGGATATGAACACACAACATACTATTATACAACGAGTTGCGTTGTGATACTAGATCAGGAACCTCCGACTTCACGGGAAGCCAAGCGCTAAAAACTGTAAAGAGATCCGACAGCCTGCCGGGGCAAACCCCTGCAGACCGCGGATTGATTCTATCATAACATGCGCATTATAAATAGCTTACACCAATGAGTCTCCCCACGTCGGAGTGTGAAGAAAGCCGACAGTCGCCCGGAATAGAACCGTAGAGGCGGCAGGACAATCACTATCGGCGGTACTGATCCACTTGGGGTGCAGCAAGGGCGGGACCGGTCCTCCGGTGGCGAGGGCGTCGCTCCAGCCAACCGCTCGCCGTGGGGCGAGCCTGGTCCACTCCTCCGACCGCAACATTGCCGCGTTCTCGTTTTTGCTGGTTGCGCGGGTGAGACAGCCCTACAATCGTAGGAATCCGAAGCGCGTGCTTCGGTGTTGCGATTTCAATGCCACTGAGAATGCCGACGACCACCCAGGGCGAGGACCACCCCTGCCTGTCGATGGCCAACCTCTTCGTCCGTCACTCTGAGATCCATGCCTCATGGACCCACCTGGAGCGAGGATCGACGACATGAAACAGATAAGCCGATCAGTGCGGGTCGCGATGTTTTGTCTGATTTGCCTCTTCGCGGCCGGATGTACCGCGAAATCCCGGCTGGCGTGGCACCTGTCCCGTGCCAACCGGTATTTCCTGGCCGGGGACTACGGCAAAGCGGAAATCGAGTACCTCGCCGCGCACCGTGCCGCCCCCAACAACGCGTTGATCATGTTGCGGCTGGGGCTGATCTACAGCGATGATGGGCGCGGGCTGCGAGCCGCCTATTACCTGACCGAAGCCCACCGGCTGGATACCAACAACCTCGAGGTGCGGCTGCGGGTCGCTCGACTCATGCTCGCGGATGGACTGGTTCAAGGCGCTCGAAAGGAAGTGCTTTACGTCTTGAACACAATTCCAGACCAGCCGGAGGGCCTTCGTCTCTTGGCGCTTTCGGCGACTGGAAGCGAAATCGCTGCAACCCGGCAGCGAATTCTTCAGCTCCAGCGTCGCGGGGGCGACAAAGCGAATCTAGAAGTAGCCTTGGCGAGCCTCTCGATGCGGGAACAAGACATCAAAGGCGCCGCAGCGGCGTATCAGCGCGCCCTCGCGTTCGACCC
>JAJXTA010000368.1 GCA_021784265.1 bacterium
AAAACTTGAACTGGGACCGGCGATTCAGAGGGCCTCGTACCGCGCCAGGATCTCGTGGAAGCGGGGGACGGCCGCCATGGCGGCGTCCCACCGGGCGGGCTTGAGCTCGAGCCGCTCCAGGACGCGTGGATCCGGAGTGTGGGTGAACGGCTGGCCGGCCGTGTGGGCCTCGATGCGGTGGGCTGCCAGGTTGGCCAAGTAGGTGACATCGCACGTGACCTGCATGAGCTTCTCCGGCGTGTGATGGTGGATGATCGCCTGGACGATCGAGTCCGGCAGTTGCCAGTGCTGCGCCACCAGGCCGCCGACTTCGCCATGGTGGACTTGGAGGAGCTCGGCTTCGGCTTCGAACGGATTGAGCCCACCCTCGGCCCGTGCGCGGTGAAGGAAGGCCAGCACTTCCGGGGTCAGGAAGCGCGCCAGGATCAATTTGCCGACATCGTGGAGGAGGGCGGTGGTAAAGGCCTCGGCGGGGACGGGGATGGGACAGAGCTCGGTGAAGAGTTCGGCGGAAGCGGCGGCGGCGACCGAGTGGCGCCAGAGGCCCCCTTCGGTGAGTCCGAACTGGGGGAGGGAGGGGGCGACAAGCCCCTTGATGTTGGCGGCGACGATCAGGGAAAGCACCTTGGCGGCCCCGAGGCGGAGGACCGCTTCCTGGACGGTGGTCACCGGGAGGGCGCTGGCGCTGGCGGCGCTGTTGGCCGCGCGCAAGAGCTGCAGCGTGAGGATCTGGTCGTAGGCGATGATCTCCGTGATCTCGCTCAGCTCGCAATCCTCGCGGCCCAGCCGGACCGCCAAGCGGGCCACCGTGGGCGCGAGGGGGACCAGATTCTGAGTGTTGGCGATCAGCGCACGGAGGTCGATCATTGGTCAGAAGCTGGTTGACGGGCTTACGGGCGGGGGCACGGGCGCCGCCGGGTTTCGACGGGGGCGATAGCACGAGCATTTGCCCAGCGTCACCCGTTCCAACGCCGGCTCCAGGAGCAGCGGATTCTCGGCCGTGCCCAGGAACAGGTAGCCGTCGGGGTGGAGCCTTTGACAGGCGCGTTGGAGCACGCGTTGGCGGGCGCCCTGACTGAAATAGATCAGGACATTGCGGAGGAGCACTAGGTCCCAAGGCGGCATGGGCGGCCATTCTTTGGTCAGGTTGAATGGCTGAAACTCGATGCGTCGCCGGATTTCTTCCTTGATCAGCCACTCCCCCTGGTCCGGTTGGAAGTATTTGGCCAAGAGCGCGGGCGGCAAGCCCCGGTTGATTTCCAACTGGGTGTAGCGTCCCTCGCGCGCTTTGGCCAGCACCTCGTGGCACAGGTCCGAGGCGACGAGCCGGACCTTCCACCGGTTCAACTCCGGGAAGTACTCGCGCAACAGCATCGCCACCGTGTAGGGCTCCTGACCCGTGGAGCAGGCGGCCGACCAGATATTGAGCTGGCTGACGGCGGCGCGTCGGCGGATGAGTTCCGGGAGGACGGCGTGGCGGAGGGCCTCGAACGGGTGGCGATCGCGGAAGAAGGAGGTCTCGTTGATCGTCATGGCGTGGACGACCTCGCGGTTCAGTCCGTTCTTGCCCTCCTGGCGCAGGTGGTCGATGAGGGCCTCCAGCGAGGGCAACCCCGCTCGCTGGGCGACGGGGAGAAGCCGCGACTCGACCAGGTAGCCCTTCCCGGGCTCCAGCTCGATGCCTGCCTCGGCCACCAGCAGGTCCCGGATGAAATGGAAGTCCTCCGTCGTCATCAGGAGGCGTGGTCGGGCCCGGGCGTGCCGGAACGGATTCCCGAGCCGGTGTGGCAGCCGGTCTCGGTGCGGCTGCTGAGGTCGCGGGCCGTGGTCGTCAGCGGGGGGAGGCCGGGAGGGCGCGATGGGGACGGTTCCTGCCGGGAGACCGCGGCTGCGGGGTTGCCGGCGCGGGGCAGGCCAGGCTCTGCCGGGCGGGGTCCCCCGCCACGGCGGACGCGGCGCGTGATCTCTTGGGCAAGCTGGCCCAGGGGCACGATCCGTTCGGCCAGCGCGGCTTTGGCCACCGCCCCGGGCATTCCCCAGACGACGCTGGTAGCGGCATCCTGCACCAGCACTTGGCCGCCCGCGGCTTTGATCAAACGGCAACCGTTGAGACCGTCGTGCCCCATTCCCGTGAGGACGATGGCCAGACCGCCGGGGCCACAGGCGTGGGCCACGGACCGGAACAAGACATCGACGGACGGGCGGCAGGATTGCTCCGGCGGTCCCTGATGGGTCCGCAAACGCAGGTCGCCGGGCGCGGGGGCGAGGACCTCCAGGTGATAATCTCCCGGGGCGATCCAGGCCTGGCCCGGCTGCAACGGATAACCGTTCACGGCTTCTCTGACCGGCAACGCGGAGAGGTGGCTGAGGCGGTCGGCCAGCAGCCGGGTGAAGATGGGGGGCATGTGCTGGACGATCACCACCGGGACCGGGAAGGTCGCCGGCAACGCGGGTAAGAGCTCGGCCAGGGCGTTGGGCCCGCCGGTGGAGACGCCGATCGCCACCACCTGGGGCTCGCCCGGGGTGGCCGGCGGGTGTGGGTGGAGGGGTGCGTCCAGCCGCAGGCCGGCGTTTTCCGGGCGGCTGGCGGGTGCCGCGGGGCCGCCAGGCTCATGGTGGTGTCGCGCATGGAGGGCTTTGATCTTGGGCGCGAGCTCCTGCCGCAAGCACTGGAGGCTGGCGCCCAGATCGCCTGTCCCCGCCGGTTTGGTGGCGTAATCGCTGGCCCCACGAAAGAGCGCCTCCAGGGTGATGCTGGCGCCGCGCTCGGTTTGAGAACTGAACATGAGGATGGGCAGGCGCGGGTGGCTCTTGTGAAGGGCGGCCAGGGTTTGGAGTCCGTCCATCTCCGGCATCTCCACGTCCAGGGTCACCACATCCGGGTTGAGCAGCGGGACCTTGGCGCAAGCAATACGTCCGTTGGGCGCGCTCCCGACCACCTCCAGCTCCGGATCGCTCGACAGGGCCTCCGCGATCAGCCGGCGCATCACCGCCGAATCGTCCGCGATTAGCACTCGGATTCTTGGCATGCGGCGGGGGGGGCGCTCCCGTGGCGGGGAAGGGCGCCTGGGCTCGCGCGAGGGGCTGGGGTTCGGGGCGGCGGGCCGCCGCGGCGGGTAGCCCAATCAGGGCGAGCGGCGGCTTCGGCCCTAACAAGATCTCCCACGCCGGGCAGCGATTCCACACGTGCGCACACTGCTTCCACCTTGTATTCTTCGGCACGAACCAGGGAGAACTTAAAGGTGGAGGACGGTGCGCGGGCTCAGAACCAATCCGCCCATCGCGTGGGCCGCCCCGGGGCGGCCCGAGCCGCGGTCGTCCGGGTTACCGCCCCATCGTTGGGCTAGGTCCTCAGGGCTGTGCTTGGGCCCGGTAGAACCGGAGCGGGACCTGGCCGGCGGCTTGGTCGGCAAAGCTCAGGCTCTGGTCGGTCAGCGTCACCGTACCCAGGTCCTCCCAGTGGGTGAGGTCTGGCGAAGCCTGGATGAGGTAGGTCTGCCCCGGGACGCCTTGCAGCGTGAGGGTGACCGAGCCGGCCGCGGCCAAACCGGACGGTGCGACCTGCGCCGTTGGGCTGAGGCTTCGTGGGCTAGGGCCGGGGATCGGGGACAACTGACTGAGCGGTTGGGTGCTGTTGAAGCTGATCCGCAGGCTGGCGGTCACCACCGAAGCGCGGATGGACGCGCTCAGGCTACCAGACTGAGCGGTCACGCTGCAGGTGCCGGGGTTGCCCCCGGTAGCCAAGCCGGTTGGGTCCACCGTGATTTTACTGGGCTGGGAGGAGGTCCAAGTGACGCTCGCGCTGAGGTCCTTGGTGCTCCCGTCCGAGTAGGTGCCGGTGGCCGTGAGCCTCAGGCTCTGGCCGGGGGCCAGGGTCAGGCTCGTGGGGGTGATGGTCAGGCCGGTCAGTTGGGCTGCCGTGACGGTGAGGGTGCCGTTCACGAAGGTGATGGAGTAGTTGGCGGCGGTGGCGCCGGCCGCCACGATCGGGTAGGCGCCCGCGGGGCTGTTGGTGGTGGCCGTGGTGCTCAGGTTGACGGGGGTGGTCAGGCTGGCGGGAGAGTCACCATTGACGAAACCGGTGTAGGTGGCACTCAACACCGGCAAGGCGGCGCCGGCCGACATGGTCTGGCTGTTGGCCACGACCTGCAGGCTGGCAGAGGTAACCGTTAGTGTCCCAGCCGCGACCTGGACCGTGTAGTTGGGCACGGTGGTTGGGGCCACGGTGATCGGGTAGGCGCCAACGGCGCTGGCGGCGGTGGCCGTGGTCGTGATGGTCAGGGGTGAACCCAAGCTCGCCACGGTATCGCCGTTCACAAAGCCAGACACAGTCGCCGTCAGCGGCGGCAGGGCCGTGCCATACACCTTTGACTTGTTATCCGCGGTGATCTGCAGGGTGGCGGGGGTAACAGTCAGGGTGCCGGCAACGAAGCTGACGGCGTAATTGGGCGAGGTGCCGCCGCTGACGGAGATGGGGTAGGTGCCGACGGCGCTGGCGGCGGAGGCGGTGGTCATCAGAGTGGGCGGGGTGGTCAGGCTGGCGGCAGT